>JANPNP010000228.1:0-3040 GCA_031427535.1 Bdellovibrionales bacterium
AATACAATTGATTTTCATAGATTCAAATTAATAATTTCTAAACACAAATAATCACCTTCTTGCTTATAATCGATAGCGAATAGCTCATTATTAAACACTGGAATTTTCGTTTTTATTTCAAGTTGGACCGCCAAACCGTTCTTCAAAACATTGTTTATGAACCCCGCAACTTTCGATATCCAAAAAATAGAAGCCAGATTAGAAACCGCTGATAAAAAAATTCAGTTTCATAACTTAATGAAGCTTACGACCCAGCTGCTTTCAGTCTCTTTTTTAATGAGCTCTGTTCTTAATTTTGTTTTATCATTGCGCATTTTCACACCACTTGATGAGGCGCTAACCAGCACTGAAAAACAGCAGATTCTGAACGAGCAACTTGGTCAAATGACGTTGTATTCGCTAGGAGTCATCCTTGTCCCATCGGTTCTATTTTTAGGTGGCATTATGTATTTTGCATTTCGGCGCATAAACCAGTTAACTGGTTTAACGACCGAGGAACTTATCTTAAAATCTTAAAAGTCGTCATCTAATAGCGGAGGTGGTGGCGGTGGTAAATCCCCAAAACCAGAATCAATTCCCGAGCCATAACCCGGTGATCCGTCAAAATTAACTGGCGGCGGTGGTGGTGGCGGAATTTCTTCAAAACCATCAACTGCTGGCGTTGGCATAAAATCGGGCTGACTTGGAAAGTCGTCAAATGCCGCTGGTGGCGGAGCAAAACCGCCACCACTTCCACCAGTAGAATTTCCCGCTGGAGTACCCTTTACCCACTTATTCTTACCACGTTTTCTACGGTCAAAGCGCGGTCGATTCTGCTCAAGGTTCAATTCTTCAAGCTCCAGCTGCGAAGATCCTGGTAAAGCTTTAGCGTTTACCCGCTCGCGCGTCTGCACGACGGTAATTCGTGCGGCTTCCCTTTTTTTTTCTTCCGCTACTTTTAATTTTAAGTCTTCTTTGTATTCAGGGCCATCGTCCGACGGTGATTTATCTTGTTTACGATTCCGATATTCAGTTAAGCCGCGCTCGCGAACTAATTCCCATTTTTCCTGTTGCTCTAAAAAAAGTGCGAGTTCTTTTTCACGTTCGTTGTCGTATATTTTTTTAGCATCGCGGTCCTTTTTGAACTGGCTGATACGCGACTGATCATGCCCCGCATCAGAAGTCAGCGATTGCATCAGCTGCTGATCCACTCCGGCCGCGCGAACGGCAGAAGAAACTGCCACTAATAACAGGCAAAATAAGGTGCATAACTGCAGCTGAATTTTCACTCTTTTACTTTAATTGGGATTCCTTTTTTTAGACATTCGATTCTAACTATTCTCGACCTTTGTCTTTACCTTCGCCTAGTTATCAGATAACGTCCTGTTCACTTATGGAAATGATTGAAACAATTGGAATATTCTTCGCACAAACTTTTATTATCGTTTTAGCTATTATTGCGGTTTTAATTACGATCGCAAGTTTGGCACTTAAAAGCAAAAATAGAAATCTTTTTGAAATCGAGCTTTTACACGAGCGTTTTGAAGACCAGACGCAATCATTAAAAGAAGCCTTTTTAAGTAATTCAGAAATAAAAAAAGAACACAAACGCCTAAAAAAAGAATCCAAATCTAAAGAAAAACTTTCTGACAAAAAACCAACTGGGCGAATTTTTGTAATCGAATTTTTAAACGGTGACATTAAAGCATCGGATTCTGAAAATTTAAAAGAAGAAGTAAACACCATTCTGGGCGTCGCAACTCCGCTTGATGAAGTCGTCGTTAAAGTCGAAAGCCCCGGGGGCTTGGTGCACAGCTATGGCTATGCAGCTGCACAGTTGATTCGCCTTCGTGAAGCGCAAATTCCGCTGACAATCTGTGTGGATCAAGTTGCCGCCAGCGGTGGCTATCTTATGGCCTGCGTCGGTAGTAAAATTTTAGCGGCACCTTTTGCGCTGATTGGTTCAATTGGCGTCGTGGCACAAGTTCCAAATTTCTACCGCTTGCTTAAAAAGCATGACGTCGATTATAAAGAATACACGGCCGGCGACTACAAACGAACGGTTAGTTTGTTCGGAGAAATAACTGAAAAAGGCGAAATGAAGTTTAAAGAACAACTGGAATTAACCCACCAACTTTTCAAATCATTCGTTTCCCGCTTCAGGCCACAACTGGATTTAGAAAAAGTAGCCACCGGAGAATTTTGGTATGGCGAAAACGCTAAAGGCCTAGGACTTATCGACGAAATCAAAACCAGCGACGAGTACCTTTTGACGCTTTCACGTGATCATCAGGTCGTTAAAATCTCATTCGAGCAAAAGCCAACTTTCATGGAAAAGCTTTCAGACAGCTTCTCGGCGGGTATCAGCAAGGCGTTCACTCTTATTCTTAGAAAATTGGCCACCGAAAATACCGTAGCAAAAATTCAGTAGCTAAATTACCGTGACGCTGATAGCTAATTGATGGGCTTTGTTTCTTTTTACCTAGCAGTCTTGTACATATTCTAACCTAGTGTTTTATTTTAGAAACAGTTTAAAAAACTGGGTCTAAGACAAACCAGCAGCAGTTTACTTTTATGAGGTTTTAATTGAATCCAGTAGTTCAAGTTAACGATTTAGAAACCACATTTTTTTTAAAGTCGGGCCCATTTCGTGCCGTCAACCGCATTTCGTATTCGATCGACCAAGGCCAAACCTTAGGTATCGTTGGTGAATCAGGTTGCGGTAAATCCGTGACATCTTTTTCATTAATGCGCCTGATAGATCGCCCTGGAAAAGTAACTCGTGGCGAAGCTTTACTAAACGGCAAAGATCTTTTTAAGTTAAGCCAAACCGAAATCGAAACCGTTCGCGGTGGTCAAATGGCAATGATCTTTCAAGAACCCATGACAGCATTAAATCCGGTTTTAACAATCGGCTATCAGATGAACGAGCAGATCGAAAAACATCTTAAATACTCGAAAAAAGATGCCAAAGACCGCGCGATTGAAATGTTACAGTTGGTCGGTATTCCGTCTGCAGTTGAACGCTACGACAATTATTCACACCAACTTTCAGGCGGCA
>JANPNP010000229.1:0-8503 GCA_031427535.1 Bdellovibrionales bacterium
GGTCAATTCAGAACACGAGAAACAAATATTGGGGTAGCCCCCCACCGCATTCAAACAGATTTAGTTATTTTATTAGGAAACGTAGAATATTGGCTCAAGAACAAAACTTTTGCCGTAGATGAAATAGCGATCCGATTTCATCACCGACTTGTCTTGATTCACCCATTTCCAAACGGAAACGGGCGTTTTTCACGATTGGTCACAGATTTATTACTTGAATTTAACCGCCATGAAAAATTTAAGTGGGGTCGACAAGATTTAGCTCAAGCCAACCAGGATCGTGCATTATACCTGAAGGCTTTACGTTTGGCTGATCGCGCAGATGATTATCTTGAACTTTTAAAATTTGCAAAAGGCTCGCAAGAATAAAAATAGCTCGACCAAACTGATCTTTCTCTGCCGCCGTCATTTTAGCTCCTTGCATTCTGATTTTCACTCTAGGATATTGAAAAAAAACACGGGCTGTGATTGATCGATATAGGTCAGGGGCTGGGACTCAAAGTTCGGCCCAAAACTGCCTTCTAGAATCAATTGTGAAGCATATGTATTTCAATTCGTATAAGTATAGCAAATTTATAAAGCTTTGGGAGCAAGTTTTCGGAATTACTTCTGAAATCACTATCAACAAGTCGTTATATTCCTGATCGCAAGTTGGCCATTTAAGCAGGGGTTACTGGCCAAATTCTTTGCGAATATCATTCAAGCTTTTTCCTTGAGAGATACCGTCACAGTTTTGATCGAACCAGCTAATGAGCGCAGCTTGCCTATCTTCCTCCACATTCACCATAATATTTGGAACACTCTTCAATGCGATACAGGCTAGAATGTCTTTAGAGGCCGTATCGATTTGTCCAGAGTAATCAGACTTCAGATCATTTAGTGATGTTGCGTGAACTGTTAATGACATTGACACCAAGCCCAAAATTGCGATCATTTTTCTCATAAAAACTCCTCTATATGGTTAAAATTCAATCTGCAAACGCATAAAGCCAACGATGCAAATCTAAATCCTCGACAAGCGGCTTCAAAACCCAATGTTCTTGAAGCGGTGAGCAGTCGGTTTATGCGATTGTATAAGTCCTAGCCTGAGCAATTATTCGCAGAATTTTGCTCAACCAAGAATTTTGACCACTAATCTAACTTAAGCGTGACGTTTGAATTTCGCAGTGGTTAGGCGGTTTTATTTTGTGCCTTGCGGATTGCGTGACTGAACAAAGGCCCGTGTTACCTAATTCGGAGTAAGGAGTGTGAAGTCAAAATCTTTCCATCTTACTCCTGTTTTATTCATAAAGGGGAAAAGCAAAGGATCACCACTTAGTTTATCATTTTTTATAAAAGAGTAATCACTTAATTTTTTTGACGAAAACGGACAAAGGGACCACGATCTCGCTCCATAGGGTAATGTCTCGGTCGTCATTTGAAGATTTATTGTCGTCGTAGTAATATTTTTGATTCGCAATAAATCTTGAACCCTTGTGGTTGAGTCAGCATTTATTGCAAGGTGTGCCTTTCCCACAAAAAATAATACAGAGTCACAATCGCCACTATCGATTAACGCTTTTAAATTCTCAGCCATGGCTTTGTTTCGTTCATCCATTGACTGATTGGGAACGTCCCAGTGATCCTTATGATCAACTTGCTTCGATTTTATGCCCAGTGCGATTGCTGAGTCTGACATTGGTTGGTAGTAATCAATTATCGGTTGATAGGCTGCAATAGCCGCATCAAGATCCTCTTTTTTTAACTCCGGGTGCGCCGTTATAAATTCAATTGATTTCATCGCGGTAATTCTTGCCTTTATCTTACCGAGAGTTTCTTCGAACCCGTGATTTCTAAATGCGAACTCGAACGCAACACATTTTTTTCCAGCTTGATGCATATTATAATTATTAATCAAATCCAGCCTAGGTTTAAGGTCTGTATAAAAATGGACTTCTCCTGCGATAAGTATTTTCGCTGAGGATACAGTCTCCTTAAATAGCTTCTGTGAAAATCCTGGAGAGCCATCTGCTACTAATTGACCGATGTTAGGGTCTTCACAGATCCATGGCTGTGCAAAGGCATAAATTGATAATAAAAAGGTGCTAAAAATTAGTGTAAGTCTGATTTCCATATTAAAATGATTGTAATAGATAAATAAAATATCACCACTGCAATGATTCTGACAATCATGAACATTTTACCATGGAAACCCTAGCGTTCTTGAAGCGGCAAGCAGACATCCTAATTGAACTTCTGGGCAAATATTCGTAGAATTTTGACCAATAATGAATTTTGCTCAACCAAGAATTTTGACCACTAAATCTAACTCAAGCGTGACGTTCGGATTTCGGATTGATTAGACCGCTAAGGCTTACCAAAAGAATTACTGAAACAGTATTCGAAATCCTAGAACTGCCCCAAGATTTGCAAAAACGTGAGCACTAAAGGCGATTGTGAGAGACTTTGTTTTCGCATTAATAACACCAACTATAACTGCAAAAATAAAAGTGTATCCAACTTGGGCTATCACGAAAAGTCGGTCTGGCTCAGATTCGGGAAAGTAAGGAAGCAAGTGCGCTAGCGAGAAGACTAATGATGTTAAACCTACCACAACAGGCATGTTAAAACGGCTCTCAAGTGGCAGCCAAAAGATGAATCGATAAAATACTTCTTCCCGAAACGGCGCTAATATCACCACTGCGAATAGTGCCCAGATTCCGCTACCGTAGACGCCTTCGTCGCTAATTCCAAATGTTTTTAAGGTTGCACACAAGCAGTGCTTAATACTAATGCCGTGGCTGATACTGCAATTAGCGTAGACGTTTTAAAACGCAGTCTTTCAACAAAATTCGGAAACAGGATCATAATAAAAATAAGCACAGTGAAGTAATCAATATTAAAATCGAAGAGAAGGCCCAGGAAGTAGAAAAATACGCCTGTCCCGCAAATAATGTCTAAGATTTTTTTAGAAATAAGATGTCTAAAAAATGCCATTAAAGATTTGTAGTTCTTTGTAGGTAACTGTCAACAAGGGAATGAGTTTCGGGTGGTGAGTGTGGCGAGCAGGCAGCATAAGCGATCTCCTTGGTCCTCTCTGGGCAAATATTCGTAGAATTTTGCTCACACCAGCCCTGCATACGCCCTACGATAATGCTTTTTGTAAAACTGAAGTACTTCCCAGCAAGCGTCGAATTCCTCTAACTTGTAAAATGTGATTATCAGTTTTTCTAGCTGGTCTTTTGTAATTTCCATTGTTTCACCTCGAGCATTACGATTTGCAAGAATTGAAGCGAGCTGTCGAATGAATTGGGTAAAGCTGAAGTTCGGAATGATTAGGATATTAAGGCCGCTTTTTAAAGCGACCCTAGCTGAACGACAACTTGGATAAAAGGCAGTGGTTTTAAGATCGAATATAACATCCGACTTTTCTATTTTCTGCAATCGATACGAACTGAGTCTTTTTTAATCCAAACTAACATATTAGATCTATCGCCCTGAAATACTAAATCAGTGCCCGATAATAGCATAAAGTCTTCGACTGAAATTGTATTGTAACGGATTGTTAGCATACCCTCAGTTCCTTCTTGCGGCATAAATACAATTAGCTTTCCGTTTTCACTTTGTATTCGCTGTTCGCGTTCAAGCAACAGATTCGCGTTATAGGGAACATGAACTTTACCATTTACATCAATCAAGACCCAAACTGGAGTTTCACCCGATAAATTAACTAGAGTTGGACCGCCGATGTTCGGAAGGTTTGAGGGAGCTAAAAGATTTGAATCAACATATGGTGTTTGAATTTTACAACTGTATGAATTCGCATTTAAGCTGAACAAAAGAGATAAAAAAGTTAAAACGATTTTTTGACTGACATTCACAATTGCTCCTAGAAAAGAAATTCAACCATATCTTAGGTTTAAATTTTATAACATCTGTAATGCATTGACCGGCATTCTTTCTAGAGTCGACCAATAGTTCGACATATCTAATTGAATAAAATCAAATGTTCTTGGCTGCATCGCCGCACGATGCGATCAGAACCTTTTTGCCAGGCGATATTTTCGGTTTGGGTTGACCCAAAGACCAATCCGAAAAGAATTTTAAACCGGCTTTACGAAATAATTATTTCAGATAAATAAAACTCAAATTACGCCCTAAATTCTCTTTATCGCGGCGATACGAATTTAAAAAGAAAGTAGTTAACGTATCTAAATTTAGTTCAGTATGATTAAAGCCAAATCCTATCGACGCAGAAATTTGCGACAGAACAATACTTTTTAAATCTACGTGAATGCTATCGCCATCGGTAAAATACCTCGATTTATCAGATCCATAAGATGCCGCAAGCAACTGGTTTAATACATCGGCTTTAACTTCGAAACTAGATGGCATAATATGTGGTCCAATCCAAATTTCAAAATCAGAAGCTGTGGACTTCTCTGTGGATAAAGCTTTTAGGGATTTAACAGTTATCTGATTGCAAACCCCTTTCCAGCCAGCATGAACAGCAGCAACAGTTTTTGTGGCATTGTTGTGAATTAAAATAGGCATGCAATCGGCCGTTGAGATTAGCAATGCAGTATTCTTTTCCCGCGTCCAGTGAGCGTCGGCCGTTTGCAAATTAGTGTTCGCGGGTACAATTATATCTGAATGAGTTTGCTGCACTTTCATAAATTGAATTTCGGGAAATTCTTTTTCTATCCGTGATCGGGTGGCAGGCGCCTTTCCGAAGAATACGTCTACGGAAGCATCTTCATATCGAAAACCAAGTTCAGATTCCTGGAAGGGCATGGTCAAATCCAAATTCTTTTAGTTTGGTGGCATCTTCGGAAGGCCACGGAACTTTGAATAGTAATTTTTCTTGTGTATAGGGATGTTCAAATCCAAGCTCTGCGGCGTGTAGAAAAAATCGGTTTAGGGAATATTTTTTATAATACGCTTGCGATGCCCCGTAGGTCAGGTCGCCGAACAGGGGATGATTGTATTCGCTCATGTGGACCCGAATTTGATGAGTTCGCCCAGTTTCTAATTTTAATTGCAGGTAAGTTAAGGTCAGATTTTTATCTAAACGAGCGCAGGATAGTTTTTTAAAATGAGTTACCGCCCATTTGCCATCTGTTATTTCGCTTTGAATATTTTGAACAATCCTATTATTTATTCGAATGGAAGCATATCGTTTCCGGTCGACTGAGTGCCTGGCTAAATAGGATTGGGTGATACCTGAATCTTTATGAAGTTCTTTTTCCGCAACGGCATAGTAAATTCTGTGAGTGGTTCTGTTTTTGAATTGTGCGGAAAGGGCCTCATGAGCCAAATCATTTTTAGCGACAACTAGCAATCCACTGGTTTCTTTGTCTAGACGATGAACTATGCCAGGGCGTAGTTCGTTCTTCATGGAAAGCTCTGTGGTGTGATTTATAAGGGCATTCACTAGTGTATCCTGCTGGTGACCAGCGGCAGGATGAACAACTAAGCCGGACGGTTTATTAAGAACAATAATATGTGAATCTTCATGCAGAATGTCTAACTTGAAATCATAAGGTAGTAACCCAGCAGAAATAACATCGGGAATTGAAATTGAAACTTTTTGATTTAGTTTCAGTGAATGGGACGCCTTTGCTGGGGCTTCGTCTACAAGAATATGATTTTTTTGAATAAGGTCTTGGGCATAACTTCGAGAAATTATATCTGAATCTTGCATAAGCCATTTATCAAGCCGCTGGCCAACGTCTTTGGACTCGGTAACAATAGTCTTAGTTTTCAAGTGCTTTTTTGTAAATCTTCATATACGAATCAGTCACTTGCTTATCGTCAATATTTAAGCTGCGAGCAATTTGAATCATATAACCACGAACGAAAACAGGCGCCGGTAAATTATTAGCGTCCATTTTTTCTAAAGCGTGAATGTACCACGTATTAATTTTTGTTTTTTCGTTTAAGGATTCAACGGTTACGTTTTTATATTCACGTACACGTTTTAAAAATTCTCCGGTCCACTGAGTTTGATCTAAAATTTCTTTTTCAAAAGCCTCGTCGACCTGATAAGAAATTTTTAAAATCGGTTCGAATATTTTTTTCGGTGACGTTTCGCCAAATAATTCAAGACCCGCAGCTTTTATGGAATCGATTGATAATTCGGCCTCATCAAAAATTTTGGCCTGTCTGCGTTTTTCGTAAATGTTCCGATACGTATCGTTTCCTAAAACAGCGAAAGCCTCGTCGATCATTGTTTGCAGCATCTCGGCTTCGGCTTTATCGAACATGGTGTAAAGGGCCGGATTCTGAGCAGAGTACGTACGTTTTGCTTTGTGGTAGGCGACAGCAATTTCTTGCTGAGTTGCATTCTGGGGAACTTCAAGAATTTCGTAGTAATCGTGCTTAGTTTCTGTGTTCATCTAGAAATTATGATACGGCCCCTTATTCATTTTGATCAATAAAATGTTTAATTTTTTTGGTATTCTTAATATAGCGACTTTAATGGGATAAATTTTGTAATTTAGTCAAAAAGTACGACTAAACCAGCGGTTGGTACTTAATACCCTGCTGTACTTCTTCTGCTTCTGAAGCGCGCAAATACAATGGCAGAAAATTTGACCAGTGGATGGCCTGGCTGGACCGACTAGTAATTAATTTTGCAACGGCACTTGCCTTAGGCTCATCGTGCGGCTGCTCGGGCCTGTTAATTTGGGCTTTGGTATGCGGCTGCAGGTATTGCGAATAAGCCGCGTAACCGTCACCTACAACTAAACAGGTATGCGTAATGTAGTTTACTAACTCTTGAACACGAACGACTTCGGGCGGCTTTGTTTGCAAAAGAATGCCGCTGCTATTCGAGTACTGTGCGATATAGACCATGTTTTTATATGCGTTGATCATACAAACTATCGGAAAAGGGGTTTCTGCAACCTGAGACGCTAAATTCTCTAACGAGTTTATTCCCAGAACAGATTTACCATGGCAATAAGCAAAGGTCTTGATCAGGTTTAAGCTAATACGAATACCTGTAAAACTTCCTGGCCCGATTCCACTTACGAATAAATCAACCTCAGATAATTTTATATTAGCGGTTTTCAGCACGTCTTCGACATACATGTTGATGACGTTCGTGTGCGAACCCTGACGTAAAGATTCACGATAGGCTAAAAGCTGATGCTCTTTAAAAAGAGCAACGCTACCAAGTAGCGTGCTGGATTCGCAAACTAAGGCGATCATGATTTAAAAAAAAATTTATTAACATCGTTAAATATCGATAGAAACATTAGTCCCATCAGTAAAACAAAACCCACTTGCTGCGCAATTTCCATTTTCTTTATACCTAGCGGTGACCCCTTAATGGCTTCAATTCCATAAAATATAAGATGGCCACCATCAAGAACCGGAATCGGTAGCAGATTAAGGATGAATAAACTGACGGATAAAATTCCCATCGTCATCAAAAATGTCTGTAGTCCGCTTTCATAGGAATCTTTTGCAGCTTTTCCAATGGAAAGCATTCCGCCAACATTCTTATGTGAAATTTCACCTTGAAAAAGACGTACAAAAGATATCACTGTCATAGAGCTTATATCGATTGTTCGACTTGTGCCTTTTGCAATCGCTGCAAAAATATTATCAGCTTTCACCCGAACCAATTCGGGTTGCGAGTAGTTTATGAACGGAAGAATTCCAATGGTGTACCTGCGGTCTTCTTTTCCCTGTGAAGTCATCTGACTTGTAACTTGCGGAGTGATTTTTTTTGTTAACTCTGTACCATCTCGAATGATCTTTACAGTTAGCGAATCTTTTCCATCAAATGATTTAATTTTATTTAAAATCTGTTCCCACTTTAAAACGGGTTCTGAATCAATGGCTACGATACGGTCATATCGTTTAAGATCTGCCTTTTCTGCTGGTGAATCTTTCACGATAAGATCTAAAAATAAATCGGGCTGTTCAAACCCGAATGCAGCTAAAGATTTTTCCCCGGTCGAATTAACTAGAGCAAGAGACAAATTTACTTTTTCTTTCTTTCCGGCAGTTTCACGATCGATTAAAAATTCAATCGGGCCACTTTGGCTAACAGCTATTTGCTCAAGCTGGCTCCAACGAGTTACTTTTGCTTTATTGGCTTCAACAATTTCATCGCCTGGTTTAAATCCAGCTAAAGCAGCTGCAGATCCAGCAATGACGCCAACAGTAGTGCCGCGGGCTAAAGGTAAAACGCCAGTAACATCACCGACAGTTTTATCAGTCGAAAAGATGTTTGGGTTTTTTACGGAAGCCACTGCAAGGTTCACTTCTTTTTTAGTTCCATCTAACGACTGAATTTGCGCGGACACATTCGAATTTTGGAACTGATTTAGTATTTTTTGAAAATCTTCATAACTTTTGACATCTTTTGAATTTATTTGCAAGACCCGGTCGCCAGCTTTCAGGCCAGCAGCTTCAGCAACGGACTTGGCCTCGATTTCAGCAATGACAGGCGCACGAGTTTCTTCACCAATAGCTGATATGAAACTAAAAACCAGAACTGCAAAGAAAA
>JANPNP010000230.1:0-2166 GCA_031427535.1 Bdellovibrionales bacterium
ACGCAGATGCAGATAAAGATGCAGATAAAGATGCAGATAAAGATGCAGATAAAGATGCAGTAAATAACGTAACTGCCATTCACCAAACCCCTGAAGGCTTTTGGCAGTTTCGACCTTTTTCTAGAATAACTAACTGGGGTAGGGATTTTCAACAGTGCATAAGCTACTTAAAACAAAACACCTTAGAAGCATTCGGTTTCGTAAACTACAAACCTAGAAAAAACCACTACGCCGCTTGGATCAATAATGCTGCACCCGTATTTGAATCAGGGTAAGTCCTTCATTTGGATTAAATACGCGGCTTTCCAATTTGAAACTGATTAATTGGACTGCGTGAATAACCACAATTCCTGATAAATCTCAGAATGAACAAGCCACCAAACAAAATTATTTTCCCAGTATTTTTTGTATCTACTTAAAACGTAGTCCCGACCTTGGGCGTGTTTTTATGCGAAAATTTGAGTTTACCGCTTCCACTGACTAGACTGGGTCCATGATACCAAAACAATTTGTTCTGTTGTATGTCGCTTGTGTAATTACTTTATTTGTTGTGAATGCCTTAATGGGCTAGCTTTGGCTAGTTCTTCAAAACGTAAATATCGCTGTAGTTTCGACCTTTTTCTTCGCTGTCCATGCCGTAACCGACAACGTACCTGTCATCTATCGTCTTACCAATATAATCTGCACGAATCGGTAATTCACGCCGAGCTGGCTTATCTAGTAACGTAACGATCTTTAATGAATTTGGATTTGCTGATAGCAAACGATTTTTTAAAAAGCTGAGTGTTCTACCTGTATCGATAATTTCTTCGACGATCAAAACATCTTTACCTGTGATATTAACTGTAATGTCTTTAGCCATGCGGATGGCCCCGCCTTTTTCAATGGCTTGTAAGTAAACAAAATCAATTTGCTGAGGTAAATTTATTTTTCGCACTAAATCTGCCGTGATGTGAATTGATCCCCGAAGCGGACAAATAAATACAAGCTCGCGGCCTTCGTAGTCGGCTTCAATTTGTGCGGCTAATTTTGAAACAAGTTTTGCAATGTCTTCTTGAGATAAAAATTGTAACATTTCATTTTTAATTTGAGCCATAGACGAATCTCTTTCTATTTTTCTAGTTCGTTAAAATTGTAACGCCAGCAGCCTGAGCCATTTTTAAATACCGCAAAGCTTCTGTATTTTTTGGTTCGTACCGCAATACATTTTCCCACTGATCAACTGCTTCTGCAATATGATGAGAGTTGTATAAAATTAAGCCAAGCTTTAAGCGCGGAATTATCAGTTTTGAATCTGATTGCAAAAGAGTTTTAAGCTCTTTAACTGCTTTATCTTTTTGGCCTGCTTGCACGTAGGCTTCAGCAAGGCGAACGGCAAAATCTGCTTTCTTCGATGATATAACAAATGCTTTATTATACTGTTCGATCGCTTCAGTGAAGTAGCGGTGTTGTAGGCCTCCAGCGTGCCATCATCAGGTTCTATTCTGGAGTGAAGGCCGGTTACGACAAGGGTTTTGGCGAAAGTGAAATTCGCAAGTCGCTTGATCTCACTGACTGGGAAAAACTGGAAAGGGCATATGTCATCGGCCGAAATATCAACCGGGCTTACTTGGAAATCGAAAACGATAGTTTCGACCAGTAATCTACGTTATGCCCTGTGCATCACCTGATGTGCTCTGGTTAATGATTGAAGGTATTCCTGCTTGCCCAACAACGCGTTCAACACAGACTTGCAAAAGCGGCGCTTCGCACCGCTTTTGCTCGCGGGTTAACGCGAGCGTTAGACGTGATAATGGAACGCGTTCACCCTGTGATGACATAAGGCACACATTCGGCTAGACTGGGCGCGTGAAGCCGTTTCGTTGGAACCACGAGAAGAACGAACAGCTGAAGGCCGAGCGGAATATTTCCTTCGAGGAAATCGTTCTTGCTATTGAAGCCGACGGATTGCTCGACATTGTGGCGCACTCCAACCCCGGCAAATACCCTAATCAACGAATGTTTGTTGTAGCGGTCGAGCAATATGCCTACCTGATTCCGTTTGTGGAAGAGGCTGACTACTACTTCCTTAAAACGATTATTCCCACTTGCGTCACCAACGCAGCGTCGAGGCTGTTGGCGAAGGTGTCGAGGTGGTCGAGTGGCTGATCGCGGGCCGTGGTCAGC
>JANPNP010000231.1:0-3727 GCA_031427535.1 Bdellovibrionales bacterium
AAACTCACTATCGCTTGAATTAAACCGATTTAAAAAATATCCGACAACAAAAGTTGATTGCCATTCTTCACCTTGGAAAATGTATCCAATGCCTTGATTCAACTCGTAAGTGATACCCTGACGGGCAAAAACAGACAGGGAAAAAAATGAAATGCAAATTAATGCGGATAACTTATTCATAAAATGAACTCCACTTTGAAATTATTTGGTTATTTCTAATAATCCGATATCACAAAGCAAACTGGTGTCAATAAGAAATCCTTTACGTATACTTCTTGGTCACCTTAGAGGATCCTTATGGTCGTGGCACAAATTGTAGGCCTCTTTGGGAGTAAAGTCTTTAAAAGACCACTTGCTACAGTTATCTATTGGTAAACTTTCAGAACAAGTTATTTCAAGTACTTGGGAGCAAGCTCTCCCTCTCCGCCATTTAATTTTGCAGTTTTTCTGCTCGCTGCAAAAGGTCCTTAGTTTTCATAGGAAAAATTCTTATATAGATAAAATCCAATTCATTTTAGTTGTCCCGATGACAAGCTGATAAGTTCATTATGTCGTATCAGAATGATAAAAATCTTATTGCAATTTTTTTATGTCTAATATCTTTCGTGTCCACGATATCATTGGCGAAGCCTATTCTTGTAGACGATAAAAAAGTTAGTACTGGGTACAGTGACCTGGAAGTTAAAAAACGTCCTGATCAATACCAGTGTTCGCAAAATAAAGCTTCCGGGGTGGTTGGCATATTGACTGAAAACTCACAGTACTTGATACAGGCCGTTGCAAGTTTTGATCGAGACGGAGTACGCGAAGTTTCTGGTGTTATTTCCGATCAGGGTGCCTTGGCTGATGCGCAATACAAAGTTTTCATGGACGCATATAGCATGCCCCCGATTAATGGCGAGGGTGCATATGGATCAGCCCCGCAAGGAAGTGTCTGGAATTCAGTTGCAGAATTAAGCGTAGCTGCTCATACCAACAAGCAAAATACAAATAGCGGAATGGGTTACGGCGGCGGATTTTACGGCAACGGAATTTACGGTGGTCCTATTGGTGCTGGAGGAATGACGGGTGGCATTGGTTTTAACGGTAACTCTGCAGAGACAGTCAACACGTGTGACCAGTCTTGCATGGCAGCGTTAATGCTTAGTTTTGCAAATATATATTACGGCCAAAAGGCAAGCGAAGAATTAGAGAAGGAAAATCTTAGAGATAATGAAAGTGATGAATCTACAGAGTCCAATATTCCGCAAAAAGCTGGAGATCTTGCGGATACTTCTCTAAAAGCCGGTGACATGGCAGCCACGAAAATGAAACAGGGTGACCAAGTCTACTGGGCTTCCCGCATTCAAAAAACGACACCTCGTGCCGGTGAAAATATTGGTAAAAAAGGGATAACGACGTTTACTGCACTCATCGACAAAGATGGCAACTTAAAAAAGGTCGTTTATAAAAGCGGCACTGACTTTCAGAAAACTATTTCAGCGGCCGACAAAAACCGCGACCGCAATGATCCGATTGTAGCGCAAATAAAAACAAACTTGGATAAATTTACAAGATATGCCTCATGTTGTAAAAGTGATTCAAAAAGCGAATGTGACACACGTCACAGGCCAGAGATAACAGTCAGCAAACCGATTAACAATAAAACTACTCCGCCACCAATGGATGAGCCAAGCGGTAGTGGTGGGCCAGGATTTAACCCTTTCACTGGACCTACACGTTCCAAAAAATAATTTTTTACGGCAGGCACTAAGGTAAACGCAGCGTATACGTTTGGTCGCGAAGCAGTTTTAGAACTTACTCACAACTGGGGCACTGAAAAAAGTTCTGAAAATCCATATCATAGTGGGAACACAGATCCCCGTGGTTTCGGCCATATTTGTATTTCGGTACCGGACATAGCGGCTGCGTGTTCGCGATTTGAAAAATTAGGCGTTACTTTTCAAAAACGCTTAAACGAGGGCGGAATGAAATCGATCGCGTTTATCAAGGACCCTGACCAATATTGGATTGAGATCGTACAAGCCGGGCTTACGTAGATTCATATATATTCGCTAAGAGCCGCGCAATTGCCAACCCAGGTTTGCGACTTTTGCCCTGCTGATTAGTTCATATCTAAACAATTTATTTTCAATTTTACAGCAACGCCGCCGCAATAAAGTGGAATTTTTGGGTTCAGATTTACTTGCAATTGGTCTGTCACATCTTGAAGTACTGAATTTAAACCATTCTGCTTACAAAGGTCTTCAGCTTTGTTTTTGATTTCAGCAAGCAAGCTAGTCAGAGCTGAAGTTTTGCCTTCGTAGCACGTTGGTCGCGAAGCTGAAAGCTTAATGACTATAATGCTATCAGCTTTTAAAGCCCCTACTAGTAAAAAAAGAATGCCAAGCGCAATGCCGATATTATTTTTCATAACTTTTTCCTTATTCATCGCTGTCAGTAAATTCTGACTAAAAAAAATTGGCGTTTGCACCCACGCGTGTCAAATTGGGTCGCAATTTCGATAGTTATTTATTTTAATCCAAGAGGGTGATTTAATGTCATAAGTACTGACATTAAATTCACAAAGGACTGTATGAAGATTGCTGTCGTTGGATCTGGCATAAGTGGTTTGGGTGCGGCCTGGTTGCTATCGAAACAGCACGAGGTACATCTTTTTGAAGCTGACAACCGACTGGGTGGTCATGCAAACACTGCTTCCGTTGCCGAGCCCGATATGGCAGATGCTTTGGGATCAACAATTCCGATGGATACAGGCTTTCTTGTTTACAATGAACTGACGTATCCTCATTTGACTGCTTTTTTCAATGCCCTGCAAGTGCAAACTGTTGATTCCAATATGTCGTTGTCAGTACAAGTGCGGAACAAAAATTTAGAATGGAATGGAACAAATTTAAACGGTGTTTTTGGCCAGCGTCTGAATTTATTTAAACCTAGTTTTCACCGTATGCTTTTAGAAATTTTAAGATTTGGTAAAGAGGCCGAGCAAAACTTACTGGCTGCACGTAAAAATTCATGGTCATTAAATGATTTGCTAAGCTTCGGTCGTTACTCGGACAATTTCAAAATGGATTATTTACTGCCAATAGGGGCTGCTATTTGGTCAACTCCTGAATCTAGGATGTTAGAGTTTCCTGCGGAAACATTTTTGCGCTTTTTTATTAATCATAAATTATTGCAAGTAAATGATCGTCCGGTATGGCGCACAGTAAAAAATGGTTCGATTAATTATGTTGAAAAAATTGCGTCTAGTTTAGCGCATGTGCATTTAAACACAGCCGTAGTTGCAGTCGAACGGGTTTCTAGTTCCGGAAAAGTTATTGTTCGGACACAAAATGAATCGACCGAGTTTGATAAGGTAGTGCTGGCCACCCATGCTCCGATCACCAACAAGATATTAATGAATAAGTCTGATTTAGAGCAAAAAGTTTTATCAGCAGTAAAATTTGAACCCAATCGCACGGTTCTGCACACGGACGCTTCGGTCATGCCAAAAAATGCCAGATGCTGGGCCTCGTGGAATGTGAATGGCACATTGACGCAGGAACAGAAGCGCAAAGTTTCACTAAGTTATTATTTAAATTTACTGCAGCCACTTGAAACCAAAAAAAAATATTTCGTGACATTAAATGCGGATAAAAACTTAGATAATATATTGAAAGAATTCAATTACTCGCACCCGCAGTTTGATCGACTTGCAATACAGGCACAGGCCGAATTACCAACT
>JANPNP010000232.1:0-7609 GCA_031427535.1 Bdellovibrionales bacterium
ATCTTTTTTGAGACAATCGAATCTGTCTTGCTTGAAAAAAACCGATAAAGGGAAGTGGACCGTGAAATAAAAAGCGTTGTTGCTACAGGGTTCGGGGCCAACGGTGAATTTTATGGATGAGACCTATACAATTTAAACCAACGAATACTTGAGAAACGAAGGCCAGAAGACTCAAGCGGAACGCCACATTACTTAAGCTCGCCATATTAGCTACATGAAAGTGAATAAGGCTCGCGTAAGATAAGTCGAGCAGAAGTAGTATAGTGAGAAATTTTTTTTACTTGTGCGGATGCACAGGTAAATTTATTCTATTTGGTGCTAAATTAGAATACTTTAGATGTATTGAAAAACTTTTGCGTCAGCGTATCGCGTTGATGCAAATTTCATTGACAGGTTTTTGATGTAAATCGTTTTGAGCCAGCTAACTTATCGACTGAGCAAATTCTGCAGAAACTTTGCGGTCTCGCTGCGTTTTACTTTTGAAACTACTTCCGGAGTTCCTTCGGCTACGATTTCGCCACCGTAAATACCCCCGTCAGGTCCAATATCAATAATATGATCGCAGGTTTTAACAACTTCTAAATTGTGTTCGATCACAATGACGGTGTTTCCTTGATTTGTAAGTTCGTGCAAAAGTTCAACTAATTTTCTAACGTCATCAAAATGCAAACCCGTGGTGGGCTCGTCTAAAATATACATTGTCTTACCGGTGCCACGTTTGGAAAGTTCTTTCGATAATTTAACCCGCTGGGCTTCGCCGCCCGAAAGGGTGGTCGAAGACTGTCCTAATGTCATGTAATCTAGGCCCACTTTATTTAATGTTTCTAGCTTCCGGTAAATATGCGAGTGATTTTTAAAAAATTCAGCAGCTTCTTCCACATTCATGTCCAACACATCGGCAATACTTTTTTCTTTGTACTTTATCGCTAGCGTTTCGCGGTTGTAGCGTCTGCCACCACATGTGTCGCACATTACAAAAACATCAGACAGAAAATGCATTTCCATACGAATTTGGCCGTGACCCAAACAGGTTTCGCAGCGCCCGCCTTTAACATTAAAACTAAAACGCCCAGGCTCAAAGCCCCGCAGTTTTGCGTCTGGCAGCGCTGAATACAAATCGCGAATCAGTGGCAAAAGTCCCACATATGTCGCTGGCGTTGAACGCGGCGTGCGGCCAATAGGTCGCTGACTGATGTCGATAACTTTATCAATAAGTTCCATGCCTTCAATTTTTTTATACGGCGAAGGTTGCGCTAATGAATTGTAAAATTCTTTGGCAAGTATTTTGTATAAAGTATCAATCACTAACGTACTTTTACCACTACCAGACACGCCAGTTATGGCCGTCAACGTCCCTAATGGAATTTTTAAATCGACATTTTTTAAATTATTCCCGGTGGCTCCGCTAAGCTTTAGAAATTTTCCATTTCCAGCCCGACGCAATTTAGGAAGCGGAATGCGCTTTTTGCCGGAAAGATACTGCCCTGTTATTGAATCGGGATTTGCAGCAAGTTCATCAGCCGTCCCCGAAGCCATTAACTGACCACCAAGTTTTCCTGCACGGGGCCCTAGATCAACAACAAAGTCAGCGTAGCGAATTGTATCTTCATCATGTTCAACAAGAATAATTGTATTTCCGCGATCTTTAAGTTCGCCGATAATTTCTAGTAAGCGGTGGTGATCGCGCGGATGTAAACCAATGCTGGGCTCATCCATGACGTAGGTGCAGCCAATTAATGCTGACCCCACTTGAGTCGCTAAACGAATCCGCTGGGCTTCCCCGCCTGATAGACTGCGGGCTTGGCGCGATAACGACAAATAGGATGTGCCCACCCGTTTTAAAAAATTCACGCGCAGTAATATCTGTTTCATTATTTTATCGGCAACAAGCTTTTGCTTAGGCGTCCACGTCGTTTTCGGCAGCCACTCGGAAAGTTCAAGAAGTGACATGTCGGATAATTGCGCGATATTTTTTTCATTTATTTTAATGCTGAGAGGTTCCCGTCGTAACCGAGTGCCCCGACAATCTGGACACGAGCTTAAAGTTATTTCTTCTTCTTCTTCGTCGGAATCTTCTTTTATTTTTTGCCCTTTGTAAGAATATTTAACTTTGTCTAACTTTTTTCCCCCGATATCAGAATCAGAATACTGTTCTTCTTCAACGAGGTCTAATGTGCCAAGACCTTTACAGGTTTCGCAAGCGCCCCTAGGATTATTAAAACTAAATAACCGGGGCTCGAGATCAGGAAAACTGAATCCGCAAATCGCACAGGTCGAATGCAGAGAATAACTGGTGCGCTCACCATTCATAGTTTCGATAATTACACGACCTGCAGCCATCGACAGCGAGGTATTAATACTTTCGCTTAAACGGTGCTTTATTGTATCTTTCAGAATCAGTTGATCAATTACAAGTTCAACATCATGGGTTTTAGTTTTCGCAAGTCGCGTTGCTTTTTCAAGTTCAATAAACTGTCCATCTACTTTTGCTTTTACAAATCCCTTTTTAGCCCAGCGCTGAAACTCTGCTAAGAATTCGCCTTTTTTTGCCTGCGCAATGGGGGCTAACACATAAAATTTCGTGCCAGCTGACTTTTTAAACACCTCATCAATAATTTGTTGTGGTGTTTGCGATGAAACTGGAATGTGATGAATTGGACATTCCGGAGTTCCAACTTTTGCGAACAGCAAGCGTAAGTAATCATAAACTTCGGTGATGGTGCCAACCGTAGACCGCGGGTTTAAGCCAACCGATTTTTGGTCAATAGCAATTGCAGGACTTAATCCTGTTACCGAATCAACATCAGGTTTTTTCAGTTGCTCTAAAAAATTGCGGGCATAGGCGGAAAGACTTTCTACGTAACGACGTTGACCTTCGGCATACACTGTATCAAAAGCTAAAGACGATTTTCCTGATCCACTTAATCCTGTTAGGACCGTAATTTTATTTCTGGGAATGGTAATGGAAACATTTTTTAAATTATGCTCGCGCGCACGCTTGATAACTATACCATCGGAAGAAGCATCTAACTTAATCGGAACAGCTACCAGCGCAGTAGACTTTTTTTGGGCTTTAGCCATCCGGCTATTATTTCATTGGTGCTTGCTTCTGACAAGAAGGACATTGGCCGTAAAGCTCAAGTATGTGGGATGTCAAAATAAAGCCGAAGTGCTCTGCAACTTGCGCTTGCAACTTTTCAATTTTGGGATTTTCAAATTCGCAAATGCGGCCGCAGCCAGTGCAAGTTAAATGATCATGGTGGTGTTGAGTTGTTAATTCGTAGCGAGAAGACTGCCCGCCCATGCGCACTTCAGTTACGAAGTTTTTTTCAGCTAGATTTCTTAAAAATCTGTAAACTGTTGCAAAGCCAACTGACTTATCAAGTACAGCGACCTTTTCGAAAAGTTCCTGAGCAGTCACGTGACGTTCGCCCGATAACGCTTCAGCATCGTGCAAGCATTTTAAAATTAGCATTCGCTGCGAAGTTATCTTAAGCCCCATTGTGCGAATCATTTTCTTAAAATCGTCTATTTGAAAACGCTCGTTAAATTTTATAATCTCGCTGTCATTTTGCCTAGGAAGTGCCGTCGACAATTGCAGCGTGTTTACAGAAAGTGCTTGGGCCATAAATCCTCCGGAATAAATGCGAAGGTTGAAAGCTACCGCAACAACGTTCAATTTGGTATTGAAAATCATTCTCAATCTCAGTCATTTGGCAAATATGCGTTAAACATAGGCATTTAGACTAATGTCCTGGTAAAACAGGTATTGGTAATAGTTCCTAGCAGAAAAGGCTACTATATTGCCAATGAGCGAGCTCGCAAAAACGCGCGTATTTTTTTTTAAAGCCAATGCCCCCGATTTGAAAGCTGTTGAAGCTTACCTAACGAAGCGGGGCTACGAAGTCATGGCTGAAAATGATTTTGGACAAGCCTTAGCTAAAATTATGCATTTCGATCCGGCTTTTTTGTTTATCGCCTGGGATCACCCAAATCCGCGAATTCATGCAATACCAAGATTTATCGCGCAAAACTCACTGGCGACCATTATTCCTTTTATTCAATCAACTTCGCGCGATCAGCTACGCCAGTTAGAGGGCTCGGGATTTACTCACAAAATTTACCCACCTGTTTCTGGGCCGGCCATTATCCGTGCTATTTTAAAAATTGAAAAAGAGTCCGTAAATAGTGCCACCGATACAGCGAAAGCTGCTGCTAGTGTAAAAATGACTTCGCATATTCGTATTACAAGTAAAAAAAAATCTGAAGACGCTGAAGCTTTTTTGCAGAGTTTAGCAAAAGAGCCAACCAACGTGGTCACCCAATCAAGTTCAGGCGGTTCTTCGTATGAAAAAGCCAGCGTGCACGTGCAAAAGGGAAACCGCGGCGATTTAATAAAATACAATAAGGCAAAGTTGTCGACCCTTAGTCAAAAACTAAGCCAAGCATTGAACGCCGAAAAAATTCAACCTGCATTAAAATTATCGTTAAAAGACGAATTTCAATCAAGAATTAAAAACCAGATTCAGGATGTGACACAGGCGTATTTGGAAAGTGAGATTTTACCGAAAATAAAGCTTGAGGACTTTGCAACAGATTTTTATCAAAAACTTTTGTGTCTTATTGTACAAAGCGATTCCTGGTGTGGTTATCTGCTTATTGCAAGCCAAATTCAAATAAATAATAGCGACTATCAAATCATTCTACAGAACTGGTTGCAAAGTCAGTTCATCAATATGAATGAAATTTCTGAAAATGACTACTTTGAAATCCAATTGCAAAATAGAGAAATCGATTTAAAATCTTGGGCCAAAACTAATTCCGACTATATGGAAATTATTGAAAACGAAAACAGCGAAGTATTGATTAGTTTTTTTTCCATCGATCCGAAGTACTTAATCCTTGAGCTAAGTGAAGCGTATCAAATGTTGGAAGTCCCACTTGATATAGTTCCGTCCGATCAAAAAATACAGTTGAGTTTATTTCTGCATTTACCTGATAACAAAAAATATATTCTTTATACTCCTGCTGAACAAATTTTATCTGCACAGCAGAAAAGAAAACTACAAGAAAAAAATGTCGAGAAGTTATTTACACCGATGGATTTTGAAAAAGAATTAAACAAACTAAAAGCTGAGCACTACTTAAATGAAACTGTGAAAAATATCAAAAAAGTTGCTTCTGTATGAGTAGTCTAATATTAGCCAGCACTTCGGCTTACCGCGCTGCTTTACTGAAAAAGCTTGGAATTCCGTTTCGCACTGTTTCACCTGCATTTGACGAAGACACCGTAAAGTTAAATTTAGTCCAGCAGCAAGCTAGCCCTTTTTTAATCGCTGAGACTTTATCCCGTGGAAAAGCACTATCAGTGCAACAGAAAAACTCGGCAACTATTGCCGGTGATCAGTTGGTCAACTTCGACGGTACCATTTTAGGCAAGTCGCACAACTTTGAAACTGCGTGCAAACAGCTGAATTTGCTTCAGGGGAAAACCCATGAACTTATAACGGCTGTTACAATAATTAGCGATACGCAAACGTTTCATACAAACCATGTGACCCGCTTATCGATGAAAATTTTAACGCAACAAGAAATTGAAAATTACTTACGCTTAGATAGCCCATTTGATTGCGCTGGAAGCTACAAGATTGAAAATGCTGGCATCGCCTTATTCGATAAGATAGAAACAGACGACTTTACCGCCATTCAAGGAATTCCGCTGATGTGGGTTGCCAACGTTCTAAAGGAGCTTAATTATGAGTTTTTCCAATCCTGATTTAAAAAAAATTGCTGTTGAAAGTATGAAATTTTCGCACTCACCCTACTCACAAAAAAGAATTGGCGCTAGCGTCTTACTAAGTAATGGCAAAAGCTATGGTGGCTGTAATATAGAAAACGCCTCTTATGGCGGAACTGTCTGTGCTGAACGTGTTGCTATTTGGAAAGCTTACAGCGAAAATGAGGCCAGCATAAAATTAGTAGAGGTCGTTGTCGCAAGTAATGAAGATTCCCCATGGCCACCGTGCGGATTTTGCCGCCAAGTCATGGCCGAATTCTGCACACCCGAGACAATTGTAAGGCTGATTAATCCGAACAACGTAGAAGTGACTTTCGTATTTAAAAATCTATTTCCTGAGGCATTTAAACCCGAGCACCTTAAAAAGTAATTTCTTCTGAAATCTTGGATCTAAAGTTATAAAGCCGAATCTTTGTAACTTGATCCAGATGATTAAAATAAGATATCACCCCGTACAGATCCTTATTGGCCGCAACTGCAAAATCATGTCTGAAAAATTGTGCGGTTGCATCTTCTGCAACACAAAAATTAACCCCAAAGTTTCTAGCTTCGGTAAACTTTACAGCTATCAACTGCGTTTCGAATTTGTGAAGTTTACGCTGCAGCTGCAGCACCTTTTTATTTAAAAACTTAATCGGTGCCTCGGTTTTACAAACCGAGTTTTTAAAAATTCGCTGGGTTAAAGAATCAAGCACGCTTAAATTTACTGACATTCCTGTTAAGCTATCCAGTGCCTTGTAGCATTTGATTTCAACATTGAAAAACAAGCTTCCGCTAGGAAGCGAAAGGTAAAATGTGCACGCCCGGCCAAAGTGAATTGCCGGTGCACGCGCAGATTTGTACAAATCCTTTTTCTTTTTCAGAAGCTAGTTTGCAGGATTCTGCAGTAAAGCTGTATTCGTTTCGATATCTGATTTTTTTCGATGTCCATCAATCCATTGGCGATAGGCTTCTGAGCTTTTTTGTCGACTTAAATTATCAGAATCATTTTTACTGGCTACAGCAGATGCCGTATTCATGTCTTTAAATTTTAACAAATATTGCGTGTCGCCTTCGCGAATTAATTTTTTTGCGACCGGGTTTGTTTTATTAAGATCTAAAGCTGCCTTCAGCATTTGTGCTGAATTAAGGCCGGGAATAGAATCCATTGAAAGATCAAAAAAACCAGTTTCTTTCCACGCCACTTTGTTTTGTGTTAACAGCTTCATGGCCTCATCGACTTTTCCTTCAGCAAGTGCTGACTCAATCGACTTTACAACGGCCGAATACTCATCACTTAAAATTAACTTTTTAGCGATTTCCTTTTGTGATGTCTCAAGGGTTGCAGTTGTAGCAGCTTTTTTATCCGTAACCTTAATAATGTGAAAACCATAAGAGGTCTTTACTAAGCCCGACATTTTTCCTGGTTCCAATGTGAAAGCCGTGTCTTCGAATTCTTTTACCATTTGGCCACGACCAAAATAGCCTAGGTCTCCGTTTTTTGCTTTTGAACCTGGATCTTCACTAACTTGACCAGCTACTTTTGCAAAATCTTCTTTCTGCAATCGCTTCAGTACAGCGTCTGCTTTTTCCTGAGCCTTTATTACAGAGGGTTCGTCCGCTGCCGAACGGATAAGTATATGTGATGCCTTGATCTGTTCTTTTGTTTCAAATTCGGCCTTATTAGTGCTGAAGTAATCGCTGACCCGCTTGCCAAATGTGGCGTCTGCCATATTTTTTTGAATAATATCACCAGAAACGTCATGAGACTTTATATATTCAGCTGAGTTTAGGGTTGCGTATTCGACGTTAATTTTCGTCGCTTTTAGATCT
>JANPNP010000233.1:0-3698 GCA_031427535.1 Bdellovibrionales bacterium
ATTTCAATAAGTTATGTGGTTCGTTGGTTGACTTCTGATTGTGTACAATCAGAAGTACCGTCCGAAAGAAAAAAGTCTAAATAAATCGAGCCTTTAGAGGTCGGAGTAAGTTGGTCTGGGACCTTATAAGGGATCAGTTACTAAATTTATTTACTTGAAGCTTCTGCAACAGTAAATCTATCATTAAACGTGCATGACGTGTCGAATTTTCATTGGGTCGGGCACTTTTTAGTTTCCCATTTCTACCGCAAGCGATAGCGATTTTGTTTTCCAATAATGGTAATCAGCGCTTGAGCCTTTAGCGATATAAATAGTTGATGCAATGGCTCCGTATGCATACCCATTGATTGAAGCCATTTTTGCAGCAACCATAACAATTCGAAGTGCATTTAAAATTGAATTTCTAGTACCTTTTCGTTCAAATTTTATAACTTGCATTTATTTTAACCGAATATTTTTTAAGACATATTTAAATTTTCTTACTCACCGAGCAGTTGCTTCATGAATTCTGTTGGGGTCGGATAGTCAAAATGCTTCTCGATAAACGGTCGGTAAAGTTCAGCCATTTCTGGATTTGCTTCGCCCTTGTATTCACTGCGATGATACCATCGTAGCGCACCCATAACCGTATTTTTCTCGCCCAACAGTGTATTGCCAAGATTAGGGGGCCTGGTCACCGAATAAATATAGCGGTTCAAAGCCGAAATCGGCGTTGGTTTGTAATAATACGCTAATAGGTGTTGAACAACGACATTATTGTCATCGACATCATCGGGCTGCTTCCAGCGCGGAATCACATGATCATCGCGTAAATGCAAAGGTAACGCCGTGATTAAAGTTCCAAAAACTTCGACTGTATCGAAAACAAAAAGTAACGGATAAAAAGGTGCCGTCCACCAGCCGCCGGCGCGAATAAACTGGGCCACATTTAAATGCATCGGATCAGGTATCTTCCAGTTATTTTCAGTGTCGCCAATTCGTAATACATTTTGTGCGAACATTCCCCGTTTCGCCGTTGCCAAAAAAAGCCTACCCAACCTAGGATAATCTTCATAAGCGGCGCAGTAAGCAATCACAGGTAAAACTTGGTCGCGCGAAGTAGCCAGCGGATTTGAATACCACTTGGTAGGGTCAGGATGGCGAATATAGATGCCGGGCTCAACTTCAAATTGACTAATGATATCATGCGAAGCGGGCCTTCTTAAAGGGGCTAAATGTAAAGAAACTTGGTTTGTGAAATTATCGTAGTAAAGCTTTTTACCAAATGCATACATACCTTCTCGGTGGAGAGTATCTCCACCGTCCATATTTTTCTGGACGATGACGGCATAGGCGTCGATATACATATTTACATTTTAAAGCATTTCCGCCTAGTCGTGAGATTATTCCAGAAAAGTATTTGCCAGCTCAGTCTTACAAGAGGTCTTGTTATTCGTGTCTCATTTTGAACGGCTTACGCCCAGGACAAACTGCTTAACCCAAAAATAGGGTTATTCAAAATACGTCTCAGTGACCTTATATTCTGTAACGTTATGATGCGCCTTCTAAAAACCTTGGCATTTGGAACCTATTCGTTTGAGCCTTTGCCAAATAAAAGTTTCCATCGGTCAAAATAACGTAAGAGTTTCTCAATCATGTTTGATTTCGCCACATCCTCTAAATTGATTTTAAGTTTTTTCCACTTCATGGGAACTGATTTAATTGCAATTGAAGGTTCGACTACTTGGACGTCACCTGCACCATTTCATAAGTAGAATTAAGCAGTTACAGTTTTTTAAAAGTCCTTAAAAAAAAATTTATTGATTTTTTTCTTCAATCCGCGACCTAACTGCCACTGAAATTACGAAATACTTGAAAGTCCTGTGATTCAAAAAAAAGTCCTAGGCAGCAAAGTCTCATTTATAGATTCTTATAACTATAATTTAGTTCAAAGCTTAGAGTATAATAGTCTAGATATTATCCTATTTCTTGTTTTTCCAAGGTTTTTCATGGATAATAAAGCCATGGAAAAACAGTCAACTCTTTCTACTAATATAGATTCTGATCTTAAAAAAGCGTTGGCAGCATTTTGCAAAAAGCGAGGACTTAAAATTCAAAGTGTCGTTGAGAATGCAATCCGCGAGCAACTCGAAGATGAAATTGATCTTGCTAGTTATGATGAGCGAAAGAACGAAGAGGAAGTCTCGCTAGCGTCGATTCTTAAGAAATTAAAGAAATGAGTTCGAAGGTTTATGTAATCGTCTTTAAAAAGAGTGCTATTAAAGAACTCAATGGTTTACCTCAAAAAATCCAACAGAAAATATTAGATGCAGTTCAACTTCTCTCTTTAAATCCATACACAGAACTACTACAGATAAAAAAGTTGAAAGGTGCCGAATCGCTGTATCGAGTTCGCATCCAAGACTGTCGAGTAATCTATCTGATTGAAAATCAACTTATCAAAGTCACAGTTATCAAAATAGGTCATCGCAAAGAAGTCTATGAGTGAGTGCAGCGGAAGTCGGTCAACTATGACATGAATAAGTTTCGATTGCTTTCAAAAGAGACAAGAGAAGTTTGGGAAAAAGGATTGGTCGTATTTCCAACTGATAAAATAACGAAGAATAATCTTTTTAAAAATATTTATGATAATCCAATCATTCCTAAAGACCTTCAAGATGAAAGTACAAAAATTAAAACTCGACAAGAAATTTCAACCTTGTCTTGCTGATGAAAATGATGAAATTTTTCCAAACGGATTCTTCCAGCTTAACATCACAAAAATGATCGAATTTATTTCTCAGAATCAAGATTAATTCAGTTAGAAAATGTCGCCATCGACGGCAACCACAGATTAGAAAAAGCATTTCGTGATGGGCTTAAAGAAATTTCAGCTTATAGGTTAACAGTAGATTAGCACCAGAAGTTTCTAACTTCGATTAAATCTTACGAGGCCTACGTGCGATACTGGAATCAAAAAGTGGATGACAGCAAAGGGTAATAAAGTTCTTTATTTATTTTGATCCGTCACTGCCAACAAGTTGCTTCAACCAAAGTACCTGCAATACCAAGCGCGATGGCTAATAAAAAAATACCTCGAATAAATTGTACGACACCCATCATAAAAACCTCCATTATTAAAAAGGCGCAAGGACAAGTTAATTTGAATTACGACGAAGAAGCTGCTCAACACTAGTCAGAAATTCACCCTCAAAAGTAGCCAAAGTGTAGCCAAAAAGTAGCCAAACTCTGTGATGATCGGTGATTTTCTGTGACGCTTTCGAAAATCAGACATCGCTAAACTGTTGAAACCTTTGTTTATTATTTTCGATGAGTTATCTAAGTTTTCCCGCGAATGCAGAAAATCAATTGGAGGTGGGTGAGGGCTTCGCACCCCCGTAACAGCTTTTGCAGAGCCGTGCCTAACTCCTCGGCCAACCCACCTTGCAGTAAGCGACCAAGTTAGAAGACGGACCCCTTAAAGTCAACTCATGCCCCTTTCAAGCAGCTTAAACGGCTTAATTACCCATGATTCTGCCCGATCGAAGTCGGAAATTAGGACTTTGGGTACGCTTGAAGCCTCCTTCAATTGGCGATGAGCTGACGGAAAGGAATGGCGCAATGAATTTTTGGGGGCCGCGATGATCGCACAAAAGAACGAACGCCGGCAGGCATCGCTGATGACCCGGTTCTGGGGTTGGGAAGCCAGCGGTGTGATG
>JANPNP010000234.1:0-2742 GCA_031427535.1 Bdellovibrionales bacterium
CGAGAAGTCGGGTGTCAAAGTCACCATGCTCGCGTTCCTGATCAAGGCCTGCGTGGCTGCGCTCAAGAAATTCCCCGAGTTCAACAGCTCGCTGGATGGCGATGCGCTGATCTACAAGCAGTTCTATCACATCGGTTTTGCGGCGGACACGCCCAATGGCCTGATGGTGCCGGTGATCAAGGATGCTGACATTTTTTTTGCGTCATCAATTCAGCCACGCGGTCTAGTAAATTAGCGCGGTCATGGGCCGGAACTTTTTTCCAGGTGGAAAATGCTGTGTGCGCTAACTGCATGGCATTTTCGGCCATGTCAGGTGTTGCCATTTGTACTCGTGCCACAGTTTCTGAACTGTTAGACGGATTTTTTCTTTCAAACACATCGTTTGAAGTTAGCTTTTGTTGTCCCACGATGGGTTGTACCATTTTTGGTAACTCTGATTTTAGTTTGTTTAAAGCCGTCTGAGTTTTTTCACGTACGGATTTAACTGCAAAATCTAAATACGGTTCATTGTGAAAGCGATTAGGCTTTTTGACATAGGCAGGGTTTGTTGAAACTAAATTTGCGGCAGGATCTTTTAAAAGTTCTGCCGGAGTTTTCGATTCGGCAAATTTTCCACGAAGCCAAGATTCATTCGAGGTATTTTCTAAAAGCCGTCGCACAAGATAGGCCATTCCAGGAATAAGTTCGCCGACCGGAGCGTATTCACGCACGCGGTAACCCATTTCTGACAACGTCTTTTTAATAGGCTCGGCCATTCCGTACAGCATTTGAATTTCGTAGGCATTTTTCGGCAGCCCTAACTGCTCAGCTTTCACTAGTGCCGCAGCTAGGGTGCGCACATTGTGCGACGCTAACGCCACACGAATAAAGCGGTAATTTTCCAATAACAACGAAGCACAGCGTTCGTAGTTGGCGTCACTTTCAGCTTTAACGGTGTACACTGGGGTTGACCAGCCGCGCTGGTTTGCTTCGATTGTTTCTGAATCCCAATAAGCGCCCTTAACTAGACGGATCGTAAACGGGACTTCGCGTTTTTTTGCAAATTCAATTAATGTTTGCACGTCAGCGAAAGAATCACGCAAGTAAGCTTGCACGACGCACCCAAAAAATTTGTAGCCGCGAAATTCAGGTTCGTTGATAAGCTCTTGGAAGACTTCAACAGTCATGTGTTTTACTGCGTAGTGTTCCATATCTAAATTAATGAAAACGCCAAGCTCCATACCTTTTTTAAAAACAGGTCGTAGTCGATCTTTAACTTTTGCCTTTGATTCGTCCCACGCCTTATCACTAATTTGCGAATACAGCGCCGTCATTTTTACGGAAACATTTACTTTCGGAATAGGGCCTTCGGCATCGCGGTCAAGTAACGCGTTTTCATCCCATTTTTTGGCGTCGTTAGCTAACCATTCAATAAGTTCGATGTAACGTCGCTGGTAATCTAGCGCTTCTTTTTCTGAAAGCGTGGCTTCACCTAAAATGTCGACTGTAAAAGTTAAGTTATTTTTTCTAGCTTTTTTTAAGACGGTGATAGCTTCTTCTGCGTCTTCGCCAGTGATAAACATTTTGGCCATACCCATGACGTTTTTCTTTATAGCGCCTGCCATCAAACCTGGCGCTAAGGATCCTAAACCAAGGCCCACGTTAAAAACGCTTGGCAGTTCTGATTTTCCGCCTTCGGAAAAATATTCTTTCAAATGGGTTGCAACATCATCGCCTGAATTTAGCGAAGGTAACACATCCACAAAACGAAACATGTTGGTTTTAAATTTTTCGTTCTTCATACTCCAGTCCATGATCGAGCCATACCAAAAATCTTTTGAAAACAAAGACGCTTTGCTTTGCGATTCCATTTTCTTTAGGATCTCTTCGCCTTTAGAAATAATTTTTGCCTGTTGATCGGGATTGGTCATTTTTACCTCTTGAATTTCGTGCTGAAGTTTCGCCAAAACAAGTCCTATTGGCAAGCCAAAATTACAAGACGTCCCAATGGCAACTGAGTAAACTTTTTCTATCTTGAATCAGCTCGGCCTGCAGCAGATCGCCCGCCTGAAGGCGCCCGATACCCTCTGGCGTGCCAGTCAGCACCACGTCGTGGTTACTAACCGGAAAGCGGTTGCTGATGAACTGCAATAGCTGCGCTGGCTTAAAAATCATATCTTTTGCAAAACCTGTCTGTACGGGTTTTTTATTCTTATATAGCACAAATTGTAATGAATCGATGTCGCCGGCATCTAAAAGAGATACCCATGATCCAACTGGACAGGATTCAGAAAATGACTTCGCTAAAGTCCATGGCTGTCCTGATTTTTTTGCCGTGTCCTGGGCATCTCGTGCAGTTAAATCAAGTGCAAGGGATACATGCGAGAAATTTAAATTGTCGTCTAATAAAAATGCAAGTTCTAGCTCGTAGTGAACATCGTTTGACCACGTTGGCAACCGAATCACCGAGCCCGGATTTAAACAGTTTCCTGACTTAAGGAAAATAATTGGCTGCGTAGGAATTGGAGCGTTCATTTCTTTTGCATGGGCTGCGTAGTTTCTGCCCACGGCCCAAATATTTTGCGTCAGGTGGATACTATGTGTCGGGGTCACGGGCAGACCCCTTTTTTCATAAATTTCCAGATGGTGCTAGCGGGCGATTTCGTGATTTTAAAATGCACAAACTGCGCCGGCGCCCAGCTGTTAAATTCAAAAGTTAACAAATTTTTATCGCTAGGGATCAAGGCCATGGCCTCTTCGATC
>JANPNP010000235.1:0-4336 GCA_031427535.1 Bdellovibrionales bacterium
GTACGGCGATGTCCTCTGATTTCGGCTTCGTCTTTTACTCCGCCCAATGCAATTCGGAAATATTCACGACCCATAGCGCGTGCGATTGACCTGCCTAAAGATGTTTTTCCAACTCCGGGTGGTCCAGTGAAGCACAAGATAGGACCTTTCATCGACGATTTTAATTTGCGTACGGCTAAAAACTCGATAACACGGTCTTTGGCTTTTTGCAGATCATAATGATCGTCGTCCAAAATTTCTTTAGCTTTTTTAATATCAATAATATCTTCAGATTGCTTGCTCCATGGTAGGTCAACCATCCAGTCAAGATACGTTCGAACCATTGTCGCTTCACTTGCATCCGGATGCATGCGCTCTAATCTTGCTAACTGTTTTAATGTTTCAGTTTGTATGGCCTCTGGCATTCCTGCAGCAGTAACTTTATTTTTTAATTCGTCCATTTCTTCAGTCTTAGAATCTTGTGCATCGCCAAGTTCGCCTTTGATGGCCTTCATTTGGTCGCGTAAAAAATTCTCGCGTTGATTTTTTTGATCATCACGGCCGGTGCCACGAATTTTGGCTTGGGCTTGCATTACTTCAAGTTCAGTTTGTAAAAAACTGCAAATTAAAGTTAAGCGCTCTTTTGGGTCAATAGTTTCTAAAACCTTTTGTGCATCGTGAACTTTTAAACCAATGTTGCTTGCGATAAGATCGGCAACCCGACCAGCGTCAGAGACATCGTCTAATACTAATAAGATATCCGGAGATAGTGCTTTTCCTAGTGCGATTGTTTTTTCTATATATTCTTTGGCGGTGCGAACAAGCGCTTCAACTTCTGCAGGATTTTTTGAAGTTGTGACATCTTCTACTTTTTCAACAGACACTTCAAAACTGCCTGCCGTTTTTGTGAATGATTTGATACGACCTTTGGCCTCGCCTTGAATTAATATTTTAACACGGCCATCAGAAAGTTTTCTCATGCGCATAATTTTTGCGATGGTTCCAATTTCATAGATGCTATCTGGTGACGGGTTTTCTTCCGCGATATCTTTTTGCGATGCTAAAAAGATAAGGCGGTTTTTTGTAAGAGCCTCTTCCACCGAGCGGATCGATGATTCTCTTCCAACAAAAAGTGGAATGATCATGTAGGGAAATACAACGATATCGCGAACGGGCAACATCGGTAGTGTTTGTGGAATCTCAACTGGTTGATTATCAAATGTCATATAGGCTCCTGTTTCCTTAAGAAACATTTCGGAGCTATCTAAGATTGGCTTTAATCATTTTAAGTCTGGTTTTAGTTACGGACTAAAAATCACGACTGACATCTGTAATTTTAAACAGCTATTGAATGAGATTTCGTGTCGAAGACTCTTGGTCTTCCATACATGAGATACAAAGGGCCGCCAAAGGTCTAGCCTTTAAGCGCCGTAAATCGATCGCATCGCCACAGCCTTCGCATTCGCCGTACTGACTGCTAACAAATTTAGAAAGCGCTTTATCGATTAATACAAGCGAAAGCCGGTCGCGCTCGTGCAGTTGTATACTTAAGCTTGATTCAAGTTCTTGTGCTACAGTATCAGCTTCGTCAGAAGATTTTGAAAGCTCTGACTGTTGCGATTTAAATTCAAAATTTTTATTCAAAATTTCGCTTTTTTGTTGCAGTAGTGATTGTTTAATCGCCTCAAGTTCAGCACGGGTGCTAGCTTGGGTTTCGGTGTTCTTCATCTAAATTCCCCTCGATAAGTTTGCCGAAATGTCAGGGGATAATTGACTTTGTACTGAGGACTGTCATCAAAAAAAATCTGCATTAGCCTGATGAATCATCGCTCACAGAATGTGAGCGAAAAGCGCGCTTATTCAAACTATAATTTTTTTTTATCGTGCGAATTTTTTAGTTACACTTTCGCGAAGCTCCGCTCCTTCAATGCTGTAGCGAGTGTGCGGTAATGCAAGCAGTCGATCGGCTTCAATTGGTTCTTCGGTTTCTTCGCAGATACCGTAGTTGCCTGATTCAAAGCGCGCCAATGCAAATTCAATTTCTAGAAGTTGTGACTTAAGTCTAGACTGATTGATCAAAAAAGCATGTTCTTCCTGGTGTGCCGAGGATTGATCAATTTCATCACCAGCTGCTTTATCTAACATATTAAATTGCTGCGCAGCTTGCTGCGAGCGATTCAATATTTCTGATTTCATTTGTAAAAGCTTAAGTCTACATTCTGCGAAAACCCGTGTAGAAGTTGCAGATGTTGTTGGGCGTTTTGAATTTGTTTTATATGCCATGTTAGCCTCCTTGCTTGGAGACTAGGACAGCCAGTCAAATTCAAACGGTTAATTATTAATCAACTTTTTTGATAGTTCCTGAATCAAGGGAAAGAATGTGCAGGGGGCGCTCTAATTCGCGCTGCGAAGACATGCGTAATTCGCCAGTAATGCCCCGAGTGCGGCCCAGCGAGCGTAGTCCAGCAGCTAGGGTATCCCTTGAAGCAATGCCATCTGAAAGCAAATCTCGAATGATTTTTGCAGCTTCAAATACCTGCATCTCTATAAGTGTAGGCTCTTCGTTAAATTCAGCAAAATAATCTTTGAAAAATTGAGATTCTTTTGGTGATGAATCACTTAGATCGATAGCATCCACGAAATAAATCTGATTGGCTGTGCTGCCAACGCGCTTGCTAAGTTCGTTGCTGTTCCAAATATTAGTACCCAAAAACGTTAGCGGCGGTACATCATTCACTTTTAAAAAGGCCATAACCTGACTTAGCGTTTTTCCTGTGTCTGGAATAAACAGCACATCAAAATCTACAATAGGTGTAAGCACACTTTCTAGCACTTCGTTAGCACGCGTGTCTTTAGGCTTCACTTTTGGTTTATTTTTATTTTTTTCGGCTTTACCCTTTTTATCTAATGCAATTTCTTTTAAACGTTCCTTGTATTCCTCTGGTCTAGCTTCTTGGTAATACGTTCCAGTCATTTTTTGAATCATCGAAGTAAAATCATTTTCTTTCGGATCGTATGTCTGCGCTGCCATTATTTTTCCACCGCGCGCTAAGACGTGATCCCAGTAGATATTTGCGAATTCAATGCCATAGGCGTCGTTGGGATATAATACTGCAAAGCGCTTAGCATTCAATTTTTCAAAGGCATGCTGAACTAAACGGTCAATTTGCATTTCAGCAGTCAGCGAATTACGAAATACGTAATCGCCAATGCCAGTTAAACCAGATTTTTGCGACAAACCAATAAATGGCACCCCAAACAAATCTGCTTTCTGACCTGCAGCTAAAGCCTCTTTCGACGAAAGCCCACCAATCAAAGCAATTACCTTATCATCGCGAACAAGTTTTTCAACGCCAGCAGTGGCAAGTTCAGGATTACCCTGCGTATCAAATATTGCTAATCGCAGCCTTGAGCCAGGTTTATTTAATCCCAAACCAATCCGAATAGAATTTAAAGCGTGCTGACCAATGTTGGCATTTTTTCCAGTTAATGGAAGTACTGCGCCAATGACTTTGGGGTCAACATCTTGAAGTGCCAAAATTAAATTTATTTCTGCATTAGCTTTTGCAGCTTGAGGAGTTTGCGGGTACAGCGCTGCTAACGAGCGGTAATACTGCAAGGCCATGTCGGGTTGACGTTTTTTTTGTGCAATTTGCGCCGCTTTAAACGACAACACGGTTCTGTAAGGTTGAATTTGAACATCTAAAGCAGCAGCCTCTAATACTTTGTCGATTGCTGTAAGCTCAGTTTCGGCAGCAATCGCTTCAAGAATTTTTGCTTTAGAAATTCCTGTGGTCTTAATTAATGTTAGAAGATCTTTAGATTCTGATGGCAGATTAACTAAAGGTGCTTCCGCTTGTGCCGTCGTTGGATTTTTTACAGCCTGTGCTGGAATTGGCTGTGTTGACTGAGAAATTGAAACGGGCATTTTTACAATCTGAGTCGGAACAACTGGCGGCAATTTAGTTTGTTGATTTCTGCGCGATGGAAACATTTGCACGGGTGAACTTCCGCACGAAAAAATAAACAAACTGCAAGCAACAACCAAAACTATTCGGATCATTTTCGACCTTTCAACAGCGAGCTTAATTTTTCCTGATACGACTTTACTAACGGCGTGGCTTCTTTAAAGCGCTGCAGTTCTTCTAAAATTTCTTTTTGTCGCGAATTTACATTAAGGGGTGTATCCACGATAACCCGCACCAGCATGTCGCCGGCTCCAGACGATCCTAATTTTGAAAATCCTTTTCCTTTAAGCCGAAAGATCTGGCCCGTATGCGTGCCGGCCGGAATTTTAATTTCCGCTTTTCCAAATAGAGTTGGTATTTCAGCGGTCGACCCCAGAATGGCCTCGGTG
>JANPNP010000236.1:0-2054 GCA_031427535.1 Bdellovibrionales bacterium
TAATTGATGGCCTGACTTGCACAAGCGTCGCTGTGAATTTGGACTTAAAAGATTTGGAATTTGCTAGTTATATTGACGGTCGCGTTGGCTATTTCGAAGGTATCTATTCAAGTACGAACGATAACGAAGCGGCTAACAAAGACGTCGTTGATGAGGTCTGGTGTCGTAAAGAAGGAAGTGAATCGTCTGTTGGCTTTGATGTGATTATTAAAGCTGATTACAAAAAAAGAGTCTTCACAACGATCGCAGCTTCGGCCACGATGGGTGCGGATGGCGCTACCACACAACAACAGTACCAGCCACTGGTCGTTGACCGAATATTTGATGACATGGACCGCGTTCGCTACCGGACTGACGGCTTTGAACTTGAGATCCGTCAAAGAAGCTTCAACAAGCAAACGGGCTTAATGGAAGGTGATCTAAGGTATCGCTTGAATGGAATGGACACGGACATGCGAATCAACTGCCGCTTGGGCGGCGAGCTTGATGTGATGATTCCAAGAAACTGATCCCTTACAAGGTCCCAAGCAACCCAAGAAACACCGCTAAGCTCCAGCTATAGCTTTGAAAAACTAAACTTAAAAATTTAAACGGATATTTCTTGAGAAATTATAAACAAATCTAAATGAAGCTGCAGATTTTCAGGCTTCTTAGTCGTGCACCAACTGCGTCTTGTCAGGCGCTTACATATGGCTTCGAAGAAGTGCACATTTGTGCTTCACCGCAAATAAGGGATCAAAACTTCTTTTACTCAATTTCTCGTGCAGTCGGTCCAACTTTCTCTTTTTTTCGGACTGATTAAACTGCGTGCACAGAACTCCCGGATAATGAGTATTAATAATTTTCTGATAGCTAGGATTCGCATCTGATTTAATTAGTGCTGGCAAATTTAGAAGCTTTGTTTTTACAATTTGAAAAGCTTCATCCATTTTTTCCGAACGTTGATCTTTTCTTGCGCCATATTTTTTAACTGAAAACTGTGCAAGTTTTCCCTTTGCGGGCATTTCAGCTACTTTTGCCTCTAGAACTTCGTAGGATTCATTTTCAATCAGAGCAATGCTCAGTGGTTTACACTTTGTGTGATGAATAGTTTCCATCTCATCAAACTGAAGCTCTTTGGCTGAGAATTTCATTTGCTTCTTTTTTATATCAACGATTGTCTGAAGCCATAAAAACTTTTTGTACGTGTTAAAGTATGTCATACCTAGAATACGGCTGGCTCCGCGGATAGAGTTTCCTTCAACTAGCAATTGAATAAGCCTTTGATTAAGATCCATTTTCTTATGTCTAAAATCTGGTTTAAATGTTCTTGAAGAGAAAATTTTTTTACAGTTCTTGCATTGAAATTTTCTGATTTCTTGTTGTACTCGCTTGATTCTAAAATGGCCTTTTTTGATGAAAGAGCCACCCTTTGAAGAGTGGTTTTGGCAGTTTGGGTTTGGACATTTTTTAGGAGAATAGCTCATCGAATTACTTAGAAAAGCAAAGCCATTACCAGGGCCTATTTGTGACTGAGTGGTAGATTCTTATGTTTGTGATCCGAAAATCAAAGTTATAGCTGGAGCTTAGCGGTGTTTCTTGGGTTGCTTGGAACCTTGTAAGGGATCAGCTTCAAAAGAAAACGGGACCATAGGTCCCGTTTTAAAAAATTCAGTTAGAAAAAACTGGGTCAGACGACTAGTAGTAAATCGTCTTGATAGCATTTACCCAAAGTCCATTTAGTTTTGCAGTTATACGAGCATCAACTCCCGCATAACCATCGTTAAGTGGAGCAGTTGCTACGTTGACCGTCACACAAAGTTGTCCTGCTGGAATGGTTGCACTTGCAGGAACACTTGCCGCAGCCGAGTTACTAGAGAAGTTAACCACAACATTTGCTGCAGCTGGCTTACTGATACAAGCCGTTACTGTAAATCCTTGTGGTGCTGTCACATAACCAGCTGTTGTTGTGAAAGAAGATAACCATCCAGTGTATCCAGATCTACAATTGTAATTCTGGGTATAGCTATAAAAATAACTGTAACCGTTTGATACGATTGGAAGTTGAGTTGGCT
>JANPNP010000237.1:0-3077 GCA_031427535.1 Bdellovibrionales bacterium
CACGGTCTGGATGAAGAAGTAGAAAACTTTTTCCGCGCTCTAGATCCTGATTTTGTGGATCTGTTAAATGACCGTAAACAATTTTTTCGCCTAAAGTTAACGAACGATTCAAACGCTTTCGAATCACTTCGGTGCGCGTACGCGTTTTTTCGTAAACTTTTTTGACCATGTCTGGAGTGGTTTCAATTGCAGCCATTTGCGATGTCCTTTTCCCTCTGTACAGAGGTTTAGTTTTAGATCCTCTTTATACTGAGCTAAATTAATCCTAGAAAAAACAGAATAATAGGAATATAATATAGTAGTATTAGGAATATATAGATTTTGCTAGTCTTACGGCTGGTATTAAATCCGTATTTCGCCACACAGGAGCTCAAAATGATCGAAGGTTTAGAGGCACTTTTAGCTTTAGAACGCACTGGAACCATCAGCGAAGCTGCAGCACAACTGCGGCTAACTCAGTCTGCAGTTAGTAAGCGCATCCAAAGCTTACAAGACGATGTGAAATTCGCAGTCATTGAACCCGATGGCCGGCGGGTGCGTTTAACTGCCAAAGGCCAAGCCCTGGCCGACAAAGCACGACCGCTGATTTCAGAAATTAAAAATTTACGTAACTTGCAGGTCGTTAATGAAATGACGCAATTCTCAATTGGTATTTCTGACTCGATTGCGGCTTCATGGGGACCAAGGCTAATTCGCCTCAGCGCCAAAAAAGAAAAAGGCATCCAGTTCAACATGCACGTGCATCGCAGCACTTTGGTGGAAGAAAACGTTAAGCTAGGCAGATATCATTTAGGTTTATGCGTTAGCCCGGCAGTTGATAAAAATTTAGTTTCCGAAGTTATCTCTGAAGAGCCCATGGTACTTTTAGCTAATCGCTTTGATCCAACCATTCCAAGTCAAAAATTAATAACTATCGAACAAAATTCGGCGACGTGGAAAGCCGTCGGCGATAAAATTTTAAAGCATGCAAAATTAAAAGATTTTGAAGTGACGTCGGTCGAATCTTTCGCAGCTATTGTGCAAATGGTGCAAGAAGGTTTTGGCCATGGACTTGTGCCCATTGGCGTGGCGTTAACAATGGGAACACCTAAAAAAGCAATTCAATTACTTATTCCAGGTATTCGCCGCGAGATTAAATTGATTTCAAGAAAAAGTATTTCACTTCTTCCCGAGATTCAGTCCTTTCAACGCTCCTTGAAGGAAACATCGAAAGAACTGTTTTAGGAATTAAATTACGGTTTATATTCTGGTTTCAAAACTTGCGACTGCGCGTCAGTCACTAAGTCAGAAAATGTAAACTTATTCTGCGGCATAAGAACTAGCAAATCAGCTTGTCCTTCGCCTTTTGTTAATTCCACACGTGCTGTTTCAGATCCCTTGATCTTAACATCTTGCAAATCAACAAAACCTTGATCCATTTTTTTAAGTGAAATCACGCGATCTGCTTTTTGCAAATCAGGTATGTTAGCTAAAAAGTCATCCATCTGTACCGAGCTTTGCTCGTTATGTGTAAGGACTAATTTAAATGCTAAGTGGCCACCTTCAGTTTTAGCTAACTGACTAACAGCTGCTTCAACTATTACAACCGTAGAATTATTAAACAAAGTCATTCCACGCTGACCAACAATGGCTTCGTCATACTTTTCTTTATTTTTTAACTCTTGCAGTTTTTTGTGATCATCTTTAACTTTATCAACTTCAGCTTCAAAAGCCTTACGAATTTCACGGGCTTTAGCAGCATCGATTAAGGTCGATGCAAACTGCTCGCTAGTTTGATTCGGAATGCTTTTCAAACTTGCGCCTAAGAGCTCCTGCTCTGGAACGCCGTCACCGTTAGCATCAATCAATAGGCTGACGTCACATGGATTCCAAGTCGTCATTGGCTTAAACGTTTTTACTACGACTTGTAGCACGTCTTCTTTTTCACCCTGAGCATTTTCTTTTGTGACAATTCTATAACCCGCAGATTGTAAGTCACACTCTGCAGTCATGTAACTTGAACCTAATGGCTTACGTTCATCGGTTCCGATCAAGTTAAATAGTAATGCATCGCCAACATTTTGATTGGCATTGTTAATTTCTAAGGTTACAGCAGCACCAGCTGAATCAAGTGGTGAAGCCGAATGCACAACCAATGAATTTGCTTGCAACGCTGATAATCGGTGTGCGATCGCTAAAACCGGCACGCGGTAAACTTCCTCGGCACCATTCATTAACTTTACAAAGCCGTCCATTTCACGAATAGATTCTTTTTTCATTTTCGAGGCATCTAAAATGAAAGTCATTTGAAGTTGCGCACTTGAATTTGCATCTACAACTAAAGTTGCCGGAGCCGTCATCGAAATAAATTCGTTACCTTCAAAAACAACTGCTAAAGTCATGGCTTCAGCAGATAAGTTTTTAAAATTCAAAGAACGACGTAAAGATTTTTTACTTTCAACAGCTGTTTCTCCGATAGAAATCGAAGACTCTGCCGCCACCAACTTAGAAAACGCTGCGCGGTCAGCTTGCACGCGCCCAGCGCCTTGCAACGACACAGCGTAACGCTCGCCTTTTACCCCGATCGATTTTGCAGTACCCATCACGACATTCTTTAGCTCTTCAGCAGAAAGATTCGGTTGGGCTTGCTTTACTAGCGCAACAACACCCGTCATGTGCGGTGCAGCCATTGATGTACCCGAAAATTGAACAACCTGTTGACCGCCACCCATTTTAGCGGAAATGACATTATTTCCCGGAGCCGAAATTTCGGGTTTAATTAATCCATCGATTGAACGCGGACCTTTAGAAGAAAACCCGGTTAACGTGTCGATAAGCTCTGGCTTTTCAATTTTTTCAGTGGCTTGAAACTGAATAGTTACTTCAACTGTTTTCTGCGCTTCTTTTACTTTGTTCGCAGCTTCTAACGTGATCATGATTGCTGGAATTTCAAATTTATCCGTCGTACCCATCGCTAACGGCGTGCCTTCTTTATTATTACCAACCACAACACCAATAGCACCTGCGGCAGCGGCACGCTTAACTTTGTCATTAAATGCCACAGCCCCACGATCAATAAAGGCAACGTGACCTTTGAC
>JANPNP010000238.1:0-6414 GCA_031427535.1 Bdellovibrionales bacterium
AAAAATTGAAGCTGTATTTTTTGAACGAAAAAAACAGTTATAGCAAAGTGGTGAACCGGACAATTGTTCGCAACCAAAATTTTTAAACGTTATATAATTTGCGGTCTACAAGCTAGCCCTGTCTGGCCCGGCCATCCACATTAAGTGCTGCTTCACGAATAACTTCGCTCATGGTGGGGTGTGAATGAAAACTGCGTGCTAAGTCTTCGCTAGATCCACCAAATTCCATAGTCACAATGATTTCACCAAGTAATTCCGAAGAATTAGCACATACAATGTGACCGCCAATAATTCGGTCGGTGCGTTTGTCAGCGATAATTTTCACAAAGCCTTCGGTGGTGCCTTTAGCTTTAGCGCGTCCGTTAGCTGCGAATAAAAATTTACCTACGGCTATTTCTATTCCCTGTGCTTTTGCTTCGGCCTCTGTAAGGCCAACACTTGATACTTCAGGATGGGTATAGATGACTGACGGCACCGTGTTGTAATTGACATGGCAGTGACCGGTTACGATCAGTTCAGCGACAGCAACACCTTCTTCTTCGGCTTTGTGCGCAAGCATTGGTCCAACAGTCACATCACCAATAGCAAAAATATTCGGAACATTGGTTTGATACTGATGATTGATCTTTACACGGCCGCGATCATCTTTTTCAATCGCTACCGTTTCTAAGCCAAGCCCATCTGTGAAAGGTTTTCGACCCGTTGAAACTAACACAACGTCGCTTTGAATCGATGATTTTTTTCCATCAGTTAAGTTTTCATAATCAAGTTCGACACGGCCGCCGACTGAGCGTGAAGCTGTTACTTTAGTTGAAGTCATGAAAACAACACCCAACTTTTTCATCGAGCGCAGTAAAACCGTAATGCAGTCTTGTTCCATCATTGAACAAATTTTATCGGCATATTCAATGACTGTAACTTTTGTTCCTAAGCGTGCCCAGACAGATCCCATTTCTAGGCCAATGACACCGCCGCCAACGACGATCATTTCTTTTGGCACATAGTCTAAGGCTAAGGCACCGGTAGACGAAAGAATTTTCTTTTCATCAAATTTTAAAAATGGCAGTTCTACGGGTACAGAGCCAGTAGCTATAATAATATGTTTAGCTTCAACTTGGGTTTTTGCTCCATCAGACCCAGTTATTTCGACTGTATTGGCAGTTAAAATTTTTCCATAACCTTTCAATGCCGTGATTTTATTTTTTTTAAATAAAAATTCAATTCCGGCAGTTAGATCTTTCACAATTTTATCTTTACGGCCCATCATCTTTGCAAGGTCAAGTTTTACAGATGCAAGTACAACTCCGTGATCAGCAAAGTCATGACTAGCTTCATGGAAGTATTCAGAACTTTGTAAAAGGGCTTTAGAAGGAATGCAGCCGACGTTTAAGCAGGTGCCACCAAAAGTTTTTTCTTTTTCAATAACAGCTGTTTTAAGTCCTAACTGGGCTGCGCGAATGGCGCCAACATAACCACCAGGACCAGAACCAATCACAACCAGATCAAATTTTTCCATAGAAAACCCTTAAATTAATAACTAAATTAAAAAAACTAAACTTCGATCAATAATCTTTCTGGATCTTCAACGCCTTCTTTTATTTTCACTAAAAAGCCAACGGCCTCTTTACCGTCGATAATTCGGTGATCATAAGAAAGGGCTACGTACATCATCGAGCGCACTTCAACTTTGCCGTTAATCACAACAGCGCGTTCTTCAATTTTATGTAAACCTAAAATTGCACTTTGTGGCGCATTCAATATAGGAGTCGATAATAGCGAACCAAAAACGCCCCCGTTAGTTATCGAAAATGTTCCGCCATTTAAATCGTCAGGAGTAATTTTACCGTCGCGACCTTTTAAGGCCAAATCCCTGATCGCAAGTTCAATTCCTGCAACGGATAAAAGATCAGCGTCCTTAACAACAGGAACCATAAGTCCGCGTTCTGTTGAAACGGCCATACCGATATTGTAGTAATTATGATATTCAACTTCATCGCCAACAATCCACGCGTTGACCGCAGGCGAAGCCTTTAATGCTTCTAAAGTTGCTTTAACGAAAAATCCGTTGAAGCCTAAGTTAACTCCATACTTTTCTTTAAATTTATCTTTGTATTTTGTGCGCAGCTCTAAAACTTTCGTCATATCAATTTCGTTGAAAGTTGTAAGTATGGCCGCGTTGTGCTGAGCCTGCACTAAACGCTCAGCAATTTTTTTGCGAATGTTCGTCATTGGAACGCGCTTGATATCGCCTTGTTTTGATGGACCGTTCAAAATTGGCGCCGGCGCCGGTTTCATAGGTGTAGATTTCGCAGTAGCTGGCACGGTTGCTGTAGATGCAGGTGCATTTATCACGTCTGCTTTGGTAAGCCTGCCACCCAAACCCGTTCCAGTTAGGCCAGCAGTGTTCATGCCGGTTTCATTAACCACGCGCTGAGTAGCCGGCGATAAATGCGCAGCCAATTCAGGATGAGTTTTTCGCTCGCTTGTCGCTGCTGCAGCCGAAGTTGCGCCCGCAGCAGCGGCAGGTTTTGCTGCAGCAGAATCTTTCGCTGTATCGGCAGCGGGTGTCGCGCCGGCGGCAGCTTTTCCGTCTGTATCAATTGAACCAATGCTTGCGCCAATTTTTACAGTATCGCCAGCTTTTGCCGTCGTGGTTAACACGCCATCTTTTTCAGCCACAACTTCAACCGAGGCTTTATCAGTTTCCAAAGATAAAATAATGTCATTCATTTTAACAAATTCGCCAGAGTTTTTAGTCCAGCTGCCAATGACAGCTTCAGTAATAGATTCTCCAACTGCTGGTACGTTGATGTCGATTTTCATGTTGTAGCCTTTCGGTAATATTAAAAAACTTTTGAATAAAAAATTATGCTTTGTACACTTCAGAAATTATTTTTTGCTGTTCAATGCGGTGCCGATAAATAGAACCTGTCGCAGGCGATGAACGCTCGGTGCGCCCAACAAAACTAAACTAAATTCTAACTTCGACTTCAGTTGCGCTATTAGTTCTATAATACGAAAATGTACAAACTGGTAGCTGCCCATGTTTTTAGGCTCTTCCTGCGTCCAAACTAACTTGTTTGCATTGCTGTATAAGGCAAAAATTTCTTTCAGCTTCCAGGCAGGGAACGGCGAAATTTGCTCTAACCGAACTAATGCGGTCTTTAGATCTTTCGTTTTTTCGCGCTCTTCTAATAATTCGTAATAAAGCTTTCCTGAAACTAAAACAATTTTTTCTACTTTTTTGGGATCGGTAATAAATGGATCTTGAATAATTTCCTGAAACGAACCATTTGCCAGCTCATCAAGTGAGCTTGTCGCGCGGGGATGGCGAAGTAAAGATTTGGGCGACATGATAATCAATGGTTTTCTAAAATCGCGCTTCACTTGCCGGCGAAGGGCGTGAAAAATTTGTGCCGGGGTAGTTAAATTGGCCACTTGAATATTATTTTGCGCCGATAGTTGTAAAAAGCGTTCAAGCCGTGCCGACGAGTGTTCGGGCCCCTGGCCTTCGTAGCCGTGAGGTAAAAGTAAAACCAGTCCGCTCATTTGTTGCCATTTTGATTCTCCGGCAGCGATAAACTGATCAATAATAATCTGTGCTCCGTTACAGAAATCTCCGAACTGGGCTTCCCACATTGTTAGAAAGCTTGGGTCTTGAATTGAATTGCAATATTCGAAACCCATAACTGCGTATTCCGACAAAATAGAATCATAAACACAGAAATAAAGTTCTTCGGTATCAAATTGCTTCAAACCAAAAAAGGCTTCGCCGGTTTTTGCATCATAAAACCCCGAGTGCCTATGTGTGAATGTTCCACGAACACAATCTTGACCTGTTAATCGCACGGATGTGTTTTCACTAAGTAAACTTCCGTAAGCTAAAAGCTCACCCATGCCCCAGTCGATGGGCTCAGTTCCGGCAGCCATGGCCTTACGAGTTTCAAGAAGCTTTATTAGTTTAGGGTGAATAAGCCGGCAGGTATTTCAGATATGGTCGTTCCTACTTTTTTTAGTTTAGCCAAATCTATTTTTGTGTTGGTTGGTTTTTCGATGTCAGCTTGCGCTGCCTTCTTTAAACCTTTCCATGCACCGTCAAACTTGAACGTTTTTATTTTCGGCGGAGTGGCTTTTGTATCTTCAAAAATCTTTTGTAGTTCGCCCATGCGATTACTTAACAATGTTTCTGCAAACGCTTGATCGCAGGCACCAGTTTGGATAAGATTTTTTGCATATATTTCGCGTAACGTCGGATGCTTGCGAATGATATCGTACATCAGCGGCTGTGTGTAAGCAGGTTCATCGCCTTCGTTGTGACCGAAGCGGCGGTAGCATAACAAGTTAATAACAATATCGCAGCTGTATTCTTGCCGGTAGCGAATAGCAATGTCCATCGCGCGAACGCAGGCTTCAGCGTCATCGCCGTTACAATGAATTACAGGAATTGCTAGAACCTTAGCAACATCAGAAGAATAGTGTGCCGATCGTCCATTTTCAGGGTTTGTGGTGAAACCAACCTGATTATCAATTACCACGTGAACGGTTCCGCCAACGGTATAACCTTGCACATGCGCCATCTGAAATGTTTCCATAACAACACCTTGGCCAGCAAAAGCAGCGTCCCCATGAATTAATACCGGCACAACTGTTTTGCGCTCGGCCGTATCCATACGGCGTCGTTGCGCTGCGCGAGCCATTCCTAAAACAACTGGATTAACAGCTTCAAGGTGTGACGGGTTAAATGCTAACTGGGCTGTCACTTCGCCCGTTGGTGTGGTTTTAACTTTTGAATAACCTAAGTGATATTTGACATCACCATCAAAATCTTCAAGTGGAGTTTCTAATTCGGTGGGTCCGTTAAAATCCGCAAACATAGATCCCACGTCTTTACCCATAAAGTTTGCAAGGACATTCACGCGTCCGCGGTGGGACATACCGATCACGACTTCTTGTATTTTTAGCGACGAACCTTTGGTCACTAAATGATCTAGCATTGGTAAAAGTGCATCGCCACCTTCAACCGAAAATCTTTTGGTGCCAACGTAGCGGGTGTGAATAAATTTTTCTAGGGCTTCGGCCGCCGTAATTGATTTTAAAATCTCTTTTTTTTGCTCAGTTGTGAATTTAAATTCTGTTGGGTTTTGCTCGAACTCTTTGATAAACCAATTGCGAATTTCTGGTAGGGCTTCTGCACACTGCACAGTTAACTTTCCGCAGTAGACACTTTTTAGATGTGAAATGATTTCTTTCAAGGCCGCATTTGGTTTGCCAATAACCGAACCAATTTGAAATTTACTTTCTAAATCTTTTTCAGATAAATTAAATTTGTTAAGATGCAGTTGATCGCTAGGGCTTGGAGTGTTAGTTAAAGGATCTAAATCAGCTTCGTAATGTCCGTAATTTCGGTACGCAGAAATAAGATTATAAACATGAAGTTCTTTTTCAGAAACGGCCCCTTTTCTAGCTGAAGATCCAATATCTTTTGAAAATTCAACTCCTTCGAAGAAACGTTGCCATTCAATTCCGACGGAATCAGGAGACGTTTTAAATTGGGCGTAAAGGGATTCTAAATAATCTAAATTTAGGTGGTTCATTATGTTTTGACCTCGAGTGTGATTTCAAGGAAGATCATGTCATAAATTCAGGATCAAATGAATAAGAAATTATAATTTTATTTAGGTTGATTCAGCTTTCCCAGCGGCAATCTTTTGTAGGAGCAATTCATGAAAACTTTTAAACTAGTGCTAATTAGACACGGTGAATCCGTATGGAATAAAGAAAATCGCTTTACCGGGTGGAAAGATGTCGATCTTTCAGAAAAAGGTGTCTCTGAAGCTCAAAAAGCGGGCAGCACGATCGCGAGCAATGGACTAACTTTTAACGTGGCTTACACAAGTCGGCTAACACGCGCTATCAAAACGCTAAATATTATTTTAGATCGTATGAATTTGGCGTGGATTCCAGTCACCAAAGAATGGCGCCTGAACGAACGGCACTATGGTGCTTTGCAGGGCTTGGACAAAGCCGAAACTGCAGCTAAACACGGTGACGAGCAAGTTAAAATTTGGCGTCGCAGTTACGATACGCCCCCACCGCTGATGGCAGTGACAGATGCTGGCCATCCAAGTTTAGATTTGCGTTATGCAGATATTTCGGCAAATGAAATTCCAAGTGGTGAATCTTTAAAAGATACCGTGGCGCGCGTACTTCCCGTGTGGAATCTAAAAATTTCAAAAGATATTTTAACGGGCAAAAAGGTTTTGATCGCGGCGCACGGAAATTCAATACGTGCACTGATTCAATATTTAGAAAAATTGTCTCCGGCAGAAATTATGGAAGTTAATGTACCAACGGGAATCCCGTTGGTTTATGAGCTGGATAAAGACTTGAAAGTTTTTGTCAATCCGACCGGGC
>JANPNP010000239.1:0-2639 GCA_031427535.1 Bdellovibrionales bacterium
GTTCCTCTTCGTTGGGCTCGATGTCTTTCATGTCGGGATGATGAAACTCGGCACGCCCTCGGTAGTCAGTTACTTTTCCAATTATGCGAACTTCAGTTCCTGCTTTAAATCGCTCGAAGTAACCACGGTATGGAACCCGAAAAAATTTACAGCGTATCTGGCCTGACCCGTCTTTCACCATGATGTCATAAATTTTTCGCGACGACTTTCCCATGTTATAAGACGTAATACTTGCGACCACGGCTTTGACGCTGACAACGTCATCCACTTTTAAGCTTGCAATGGTCCGAGCGGCCCGGCGATCTTCAAAAACTCTGGGGTAGTTTTGCAGCAAATCTAAAACCGTCTTTATCCCATGCCGAGAAAACAGCGACCCTAACTTAGGGCCAACTCCTTTAACGTATTGAATTTCAGTGTCTAGACGAAGGGCCATACAACCATTTCATGTTAAAATAAAGGCTCCGTCAAACACCTAAAATGCGTTACGATTACGGGTATGAGTACCACTGAATATTTTCGTATTCGCCTTAGCACAATTCGACCCAGCGAACCCTCGCCGTTTGCTATTTATATTTTAATTGATGGAAAAATGATCATCTATTTGAATCAAGGCGATGCGATGAAGCCTGAAAAAGTTCAGCTACTTCATCAAAAAGATTCGGGCGAATCTTTTTTTGTTTTGAACGATCAAAAACAAATGTACCGGGATTACATAAAGTCGTCGATGAATTCAAATTTAATTTCAAGTGACCAAAAAGCAGTTATCTTACGCGAAAGTTCGATCGCCATTTTAGAAGATTTGTTTGAAAATCCGGATGTGGGGTTTGCGCTGGAGCAGTCAAAACCAATCATTAGCGACTTGCTAGACTTCATGGAAGTAGCTCCGGAATCACTGGGAAATTTAATCAGTTTGTCTGGCCATGATTTTTACACCTACAATCACTCGTTCGATGTCAGCATCTATTCGTTAGGACTTGGACAAGCTCTGGGCTTTGATAAAAAAGTATTAGCTGAACTTGGAACATCGTCACTATTTCACGACGTTGGAAAACGGAATGTTTCTATCGAAATCCTTTGTAAAAAAGGACCTTTGGATGAAAATGAGTGGGTACAAATGCGTATGCACCCGCAATATGGTTTAAAAATTCTAAACGAACACCCGGGCCTAAGCGACGCGGTAAAAGCGGCTTGCTATGAACATCATGAATCGTGGTCTGGGGGCGGCTATCCGCAAGACATTTCTGGCCAAGAAATTCATCCATTTGCTCGAATTGTGTCCTTAACCGACACCTATGACGCAATGACAACGCAGCGCTCTTACAACGTGCCGATGAAACCTACAGAGGCTTTAAACATGATGAAGAATAAATTAGCCTCTAAATTCGATCCAGAAATGCTTAAAGCCATGTATTCCGTATTATTTAATATGGAAAAAACAGGTTAGTAAATTTTAACATCCAAGACTATTGACTAAACCTTCCAACACTTACTAGCCTCTGATCTACAAAGATGGGGGTTTTATGAAATTAATTTCACTGGTTCTTTTATTTTCGCAATTAGTATTAGCATATCCAAATCACGGGATCTTGGGTCACTGGGAAGCACAAAACCCAATTTTAGGCCGCGGAGTTGAATTCAATTTAGCCTTCGAATTTACCGAACACCGCATGGATTTAACGGTAGCGTGCCATTATTACGATGGAGCTCATCTACAATCATCCGCAACTTCGCATGTCAGCTACCAAGGCAGCAACATCATCATCCACGAAAGTATCGAAAACGTTGCTAACGATGGCTTCCGCTATTGCAGTGCTGCTTTACGGCCCTCGGTATGGACCACTCATTACGATGGCTACGGCCGATTAGTGCTGTATTCGCCAACGCCTTACCAAGCCCAATTTTTCTTAGTACGCACGGGTCATGGGAATTTACTTAATTAATTTTTTTCGCATTTCTTAGGTGACCAGGTTACGAAACAATCTGGTGCCTTTTTAATTATAAATTCATTTTGTAAATCTTCACCTAGTCCCAGTGTCCATGGCTTTTCTTCGCGTGGTTCAGCGTACCTTGCATTCTTGGTTTGCTTTCTGAAATCTTGAAAACCAGTGGCTTCAATACTTTCAACTTCAAGCAATTTCAATAACCAAGTCCACTTTTTAATTTCAACCGAATCTTTCGAATCCGATAGCAATAAAACTTTCTTACTAGGATGGATTCCGCGTTTTGCTAAACGTTCGATTGTCTGTACTAAGTCTGAATCGAACACTCGTGTTTTTGTAAGTGGGTTTTTCAGTAACAAAAAATCCTGTGAACTTAAATTTACACTACCTTTGACATGGGCCGACGCATAAAGAAATGCCGACCTAGTGTCTACCAGTACAGTTTCTGTTTTAAATATATTCGCCGATTCTTCAATCGACTTTGTTCGCTTCGATTGGCAACTGAAAATTCCTACCGATAAGAAAATCAAGATTACTGTTTTCATGATCGGTTAATCTTCATTGTTGGAAAAAATATAATGTCACGAATACTTGGTCTATCCGTCAACAGCATCACAACGCGCTCAATACCAATACCAACTCCACCCGTCGGAGGCATTCCTGTTTCGATGGCATGTAGAAAGTCTTCATCCATTGGAT
>JANPNP010000240.1:0-1834 GCA_031427535.1 Bdellovibrionales bacterium
TTGCCATCCGGCAGATGTTCCATCATTAAACTGCATAATAATTTTTCGCATATCTGTGCGCGCCACATTGGGCGAATAGGTACCGCCACCCTGGCAAGCAAAAGCGGGTTGTAAATTGTTAAATGTATCTGTGTAAATGTACGTAGCAACAGGATAAATTCTGGTGCCTGTGCCTAAATTAAAAATACCAAGCCCACCAGAATTTTGCATGTTAGTACCAGCGAAATCTTCCACATACAAAATACAAGTTCCCGTTGGATCTACTGTTGTAAAACGAAAGCTAACAGAAGCTGCCTCCAAAGCCGTGCCATCGGGCTTAAAAATTTTAGACTGAAATGACAAAGTTGTTGGCACTGCTAGTACGGCGGTAGGCATAAAGATCACAAATATTAGCGATAAGAAAGTAGTCTTCATAAGTACTTATCGGTTTTTTTAAAGATTTCTTAACAAATGTTTTACTTGGATTAGGTGAAAAACATAAGTCCGTTTATTGCTTTTGTAGTCTGTATCCCTTTGGAACTTATATTTAATACTGGCACAACTTTCGGCTTCCTTGTCCCGTTAAGCTGGTATGCAAGTGGCTACCCTGTAATATATTATATAAAAAGTGGTACAAGCATTCCAGTTGTGAATGTAGCGCGGGAATAATTCTTCCTATCCGCTCATCCATTCGCTTTCACACATGGGTGTGTAGCCACTTTTACTTCGTTTGTTGTGGGCGCTGCCATTAGCGCTGGGTGTCCGATTAAAATTATTGGATTTAGTTCGTCACATTGGTCACGTAGTGATTTCAGTTCAGCCAACAGATCCGCGCGTTCTTATTCAAGAGCGATTAATCGTCTATGCCCATGGCGCCTAACGATTAAACTCGTGTTCAAATTGGTCAATAGTTTTTAGAATTAACTGCCAGTCCGGAACTTCGCCAAAGAACCGCCAAAGAACATTGATTCCATCGCCGCATAATCGTCTTTAAGTTCTTGAAGCACGCGTGATAAGGGAGAAAGCCTAAGTGTACCTTTCTTTGCCGTTCCATAATTTGCCCAAGCCGATGCAAAGTAAATGCTTTTATGCTTGGCTACTCGGTCAAGTAAATCAGTGTCTAGCAAAGCTTTGTTTTTAATTGATGAATTTAAAAGCTGAAAGAAATCATAAAGGTGACGTGAAATTCGTGGTGGAAGTTTTTTGTCTTCAGTGATTTTTTCCTTAAGTGCTTCAGCTTCTGCGAAAAAAAGTCTACGCTCTTCTGGTAGCAGTAAATGCAACTCGCTCATAGTTCATGTTCCATAAGATCAAACAACAGAGCACGAATCCAGTGCGGAGCAAAACGTAGGTTTTTTTCAAATTGTTTACGTGTTGAGCTACTTAAAAATTTCTTTGTCGCAGCCAGTGCTGCTGGATCAATATGTTTCTCCGTCATAAACTTGAAAGCTTGAATCGTAAGTGCTTCTCGTGAACCCGCAGCGAACATGTTTTTTACAGTTGTTTTTTTAAATGACAACTCGAGCTTTCCAATTTTAATTTTACCAGTAGGTCCATCAGTCAGAAAAACGACGCGCCCTGGCACCTGCTGTGAAAGTCCGATTAGGTTTGCGGCGTAGGCCCCCGAAGCTTGCTTTAAAGAAAATCAAATAAAAACTAATTGGTTCTCAGTTTAGAGCGCTTTTATTTGAGACCTAGTCCAGATTAAGCTACTGTTCATTTTTGCCCCATGTTTGAATTAAGTGTGAGGCAAAAGTGTTAAAAAATCTTAAATCTACTAAAAATATTATTAAGTCTAACGCCGGTGTTTCATTAGTTGAAGTGCTGGTTGCTTTTGGCATATTGGCAATTATCG
>JANPNP010000241.1:0-7828 GCA_031427535.1 Bdellovibrionales bacterium
GGATGGTCTTCTTTTGATAGGGCACTCCAAATTGCAGCACCCTCAAGAGACACTTTACAAAGCCTAATTTCATTAGCAGACATCACCTGCACTAACAATTGAACTTCATTGGCTGTTAAGCCATACAAAGTCCAACCTTTAAGTGCGTTATGTATTCCCCATAATGGCATGTCGGTGATTCCGTGTTCTTTTTAAGGTTAAACTATTGATAACACGTTTTTTCGATAAATCCTTCAGGAACTACTTTTCCTTTTATCACATTGGCCCAGGTTCCACCTTTGTCCATAATCGCAATTCGGCCGCCACGCTTAATTTTAAAAAGTTCTTTACCAGAAAGCGTAGCCCGGTCTTTTATGACGCAGTCTCGTGTCATAATCACAGCACGGGCTTGGTCGGACGCTGCCACCGTCGGCGTATCTCGGCGCATACCGGCAGTTTCTGCACGAATTTTTTCTGAATCCAGTCTTATTTTTTCAGTCTCTTGCTCGGCACGCGAGGTTTCCATACGAATCTTTGCTTCTTCAGTTGACGATTTTAATTTATCCGTTGATCCCATCAGCTGCTCGCGCTCTTGCTTTAAACGCTCGGCTTCAGTTTTCATCCGTGTCGAATCGGTTTCGTATTTTTTTAACTCTGCCTCTGCGAATGCCTGAGACCTTTTAAGCTGCACGACTTCTAAATTCATCCCTGAGGTTTCTTTTTGGAACTGCACGCGAATCTTTTCGTATTCGCTTTTTGCTTTCGCGGCTTGATCGCGAACACGCTCGTCATCTTTTTTTAAAGCGGCTAGTTTTTTCTGTTCTTCATCTAATGAGGCTCGCAATTGCTTGTTTTGCTCAACAGTTTTTAAGTTGTCTTCCGCAATTTTTGCGGTATTTTTTGCGGCCACTTCGGCTTGTGCTTTGATACGGGCCACTTCGGCTTCGGTGCGTTTCATTTCGGATTCAGCGCGCGCTTTTTCTTGATTCATCTTTGCTTCAGCAGATTTAGCTTCTGCGATGGCTTTTTGATTTTGCGCAGCGACTTTCGCCAAATTTAGCTGTGACTGTTTTTGTTGATTTTGCGCAGTGACCATCTCCTTTTGAAACTGAGCCGCATCGGCAGCTGCTTTTTCCGCTGTTTTTTCAGCTTCTGAAACTTTACCTGCTGATTCTGCAGTAGCTTGCATTGCCTTTTTTAACTTCTCTTGCGATTCAAGGCGTGAGGCTTCACTTTTTTGAACCTTTTCGCGAATGGATTTGGCTTTAGCTTCATAATCTAAAGCCGCTTTCTGTGCATTCTTTTGATTTTTTTCAGCTTCGGCGATTTCTAACCGCACTTGCGCAATTTCTTTTTCAGCTTGCGCCATTTCTTTTTTAGCAGTCTCTTCCGCTAATTTTGCTTTTGCCGCTGCAGCTTTCGCTTCATTTTTTGCAGTATCTGACCGTTTACGATCTGCTTCGGCACGTTTTTTTGAATCGTTCGCCTCGGCCCTGGCCGCTTCCGAATCGGCTAAGGCCTCTTCTGCTTCAATCTCAGCATTTTCTGCTTCTGCCGCTTGTAGATTAACACTTGTAAAATAACCACATAGAATAAAACACAGTAATAAGTTTTTAAGCACAATCATCTCCTGTAAGGCTATAAGTTTAGTACGGTAATCTTAATAAGAGAAACCCTCCCTGCAAGACTCTAAACTTCAGTCGAGTTTTAATTTGAGATTCGGGCGAAAAAACCCCGAAACATCCAATCACGTGACGCCGGCAAATGGCACTGTCGTGTCCATTGACACCTCAAATCTATTTTAGCGCATTTAAACTTGGCGAAGTCCTTGCTTTAGTAAATGGTACCCCCATGGCGGCTAGGGACTCTCCCCCCATACCTGGCCGTCTTTTTTTTTCTTTATTTCCCCAAAATCAACTATTCTAAATTTCGTGAATCAACGATGCCTTATTATTTTTACTATGCTGTTTGTACCAGCTGCAGCTTTTGCATTTGTGGTGGTGATCGACCCTGGTCACGGTGGAGTCGACGGCGGAACCAGTCGTGGCACGTTCAAAGAGTCGACCATTGTGTTTGAAATTGCCGAAAAAATTCAAAAAAAACTTACTGAAAATTCAGAAATTCAAGTTTTCTTAACTCGTGGTGCTGCCCGTGGCATTTCACTTGAGGATCGCGTGCGCGTTGCTAAGCAAAAAAATGCTGATTTATTTTTAAGCTTGCACGCGAACTCGTCGACTTCCGCCAGGGTCAATGGAATGGAATACTACTTCAGTGCTAAGCAGCCTGCCACGGTGCTTTTAAAGCAGCAACCGTCAGATAATGCTAATCTACAGATTGTAGATGTGATCAAAAAAGATCTAATCGATTTTGGAAAAACCAAACAAAGCCTAGATTTTAGCAAAAAAATTCAGGCAGCAGCAAAAACCTTCTTAAACCTTGAAAGCTTCGGCAGTCACCGCACGGCGACCAGCAAAATTCGCCGTGCCCCGTTTTACGTGATTGAAAATACCGAAATGCCCGCCGTCTTAGTTGAAGTCGGCTTTATTTCTAACCAGCGTGAAGCTCGAAAACTGGTCACACCAGAATACCAAGACGAATTAGCCCGCGCGTTGAGCGCAGCCATCCACGATTATAAGGCGCAGTTTTCAAATAAAACAGTGACAAATTAAGCTGTCTTAACAAAGATGAAGTCCATGAAACGACTAGACCAGCGCGAAGTTCACCAGTTACGTCCCATCAAAATTACCCCCCATGTTTTAGATTATGCTGAAGGTTCCGTTTTAGTAGAATTCGGCAAGACACGCGTGATGTGCTCTGCCAGTTACGAAGCAAAAACTCCGCCGTGGTTACAAAATACCGGCGCCGGCTGGGTCACGGCAGAATATGGCATGCTGCCACGCTCAACTCACACCCGTATGAAGCGTGAAAAAACGCAAACTGGTGGACGCACCCAAGAAATTTCCAGGTTAATTGGCCGCGCACTACGTTCGTGTGTTGATCTAAAAGCGATGGGCGAAAAACAATTGTTGATCGACTGCGATGTCATTAATGCTGACGGCGGAACGCGCACGGCTGCAGTAACCGGCGGTTTTGTTGCTTTAGCTTTAGCATTGAAAAAATTAAACGCACTATCTGAAATTAAAACTATTCCTTTGAAACATTATGTTTCAGCAGTATCCGTTGGCTTACATGAGTTGAACGGAAATAAATTTCCGCTTTTGGATTTAAATTACGAAGAAGATAGCGAAATCGGAACCGATATGAACTTTGTGATGACAGATAAAAATGAATTTATAGAAATTCAGGGCACTGCCGAAGAAGGAACATTTTCGCGGCAGCAATTATCCGATATGATGACGTTAGCCGAAAAAGGGTGCGAGCAATTATTTCAAGAACAAGCCAAGTGGGTTGGGTCTTTTTTTCCATTAAAAAGATAGGTTAGGTTTCACGCTATGGACATTTGGATTGCCACCGGAAATAAAGGGAAACTTGAAGAGTACAAATTAGCTCTTGGAAAATTCCCGGTTCTAAATTTATTTTCGCAAGCTGATCTTCCGACATTTACGCCCAAGCCAGAAACAGGCACAACTTTCCAAGAAAACGCACGCATCAAAGCAAAGTCTGTGAAGGCCATGAAATCAGCGGCCTATGTCTTAGGAGAAGATTCGGGCCTTGAAGTCGAAGGATTAAATCAACTGCCAGGAATTCATTCCGCACGCTACGCAGGCCCCCACGCCCGAGATTCTGAAAATATCGCCAAACTTTTAAAGATGATGCAAATTCGAAATGTACCGACGCGTGCAGCACAATTTAAATGTGTGACTACTGTGATTACTCCGGAAAATGAAGAGTGGACATTCGAAGGCGTGATGAAAGGAACAATCAGCAGCAAAGCCACGGGCCTTATGGGATTTGGCTATGATCCGGTGTTTGTTCCTGACGGTGAAACAAAAACATTAGCTGAACTGGGCCCTGGTTATAAAATTCAAAAATCTCATCGCGCGATGGCCTTACTGCAATTTATAAATAAACTTCAAGAAAAAGGACAAATCTAGTGTCGTTATCAAAACTTAAAATATTTGCCAGCAACTCAAATCAAGTTTTAGCTACCGACGTTTGTAAATTGCTAGGTGTCGAACTTGGACGAAGCAGCGTCAGTACATTTGCCGACGGTGAAATAAATGTCGAAATAAAAGAAAGCGTTCGTGGTAAACATGTTTTTGTAATTCACAGCACCTGTCCACCCGTGAATCAAAATTACATGGAATTATTTATCATGTTGGACGCGCTAAAAAGAGCGTCTTCTGCTGACGTGACCGCAGTTATTCCTTACTACGGTTATGCACGACAAGACCGAAAAGTGGCTCCTCGGGCACCTATTTCAGCAAAGTGTATGGCCGATTTATTAACTACTGCGGGTGCCGACCGCGTCGTTTCCGTCGACTTGCATGCAGCGCAAATTCAAGGATTTTTTAATTGTCCGTTTGATCACTTATTCGCCATACCTACCTTAGCCAGATCGTGGATCCAAAATTTTGGCAAAGGCTCTGATTATGTCACAGTGAGTCCAGATGCTGGCGGTGTTGAACGCGCCCGGGCCTTTGCTAAACGCATTGATTCATCATTAGCCATTATTGACAAGCGCAGGTCCGGTCCTAACGAAGCCAAAGCCATGCACCTAATTGGTGATGTCGAAGGTAAAACGGCCGTGATTGTTGATGACATGATTGATACGGCTGGGACTCTGACACAAGCTGTTGACAGCCTATTGAAAAATGGGGCAAAACGAGTGTTCGCAATTGCAACACACCCCGTGCTTTCTGGACCCGCGATCAGTCGTATTTTAGAAAGCCCGATTGAAAAAGTTTTTGTGGCTGACACAATTCCTTTAAGTGAAGCAGCTGTTCGCTCCGGCAAAATTCAGGTCGTCACCGTGGCGCCAGTTCTGTCTGAGGCGATCAAGCGTATACACGATCATGACTCGGTCAGTTCGTTATTTGATTAGCGGAAATGCTAATTATCTTACAGTGTAACCAAAACGACAATGGCCTCGTACTAGACATGGTGTCTGGGTTCGGAGGAAGTAGTCAGGAAGAAAAAAATGAAACAAAGAATTGAACTAACTGTCGAAAAACGTGAAGCAGGTCGCGCTAATGCTCGTGGCTTACGTATAAACAAAATGGTTCCCGGAGTTATCTACGGAGCCACTGAAAACGTAACTGTGCAGTTGCACGTGAACGACGTTTTAAAATACAACTCGCGAGCGTATGAGAATGCGTTATTAAATATCAAAAGCCCAGATTCAAAATTAAATGGCAAAGTGGCACTATTTAAAGAAGTAGTTGTGCACCCGTTAACTCGCCGTCCAGAGCACGTTGATCTTTTTGCTTTAGATCTTACAAAAATGGTTCGTGTATCTGTTGAAGTTCGTGTTGAAGGAAAAGCTATCGGTATCGCAGAAGGCGGATTGCTAAATATCGTTTCTCGTCAAATTGAAGTTGAATGTTTACCAACTGAAATTCCGGATTTCATCGTGGTTGACGTTACAAACTTAGGCGTTGGAGATTCTCTTCACGTGTCTGATATGACTATTCCAGATGGAATTAAATTGATTTCTCGTCCAGAAACAACAATTGCAGCTGTTGTTATTCAGGAAGAGGAAGTTGTGGCAGCTCCAGTGGTTGATGCGGCAGCAGCAGCAGCTCCGGCAGCGGGCGCAAAAGCGGCTCCGGGTGCAGCGGCGGCAGGTAAAGCGGCAGCTCCGGCAGCAGCAGGTAAAGCGGCAGCTCCGGCAGCAGCAGGAAAAGCAGCTCCGGCTAAACCAGCAGCTAAGAAGTAATTTAGTAGTATTTAAATATGTTAAAAAAAAGGCGACTGACAAAGTCGCCTTTTTTTGTTTCTGTCGCAAGAAAAAAAAGGTATCAATATAGCTATGTGGCTAATTGTCGGTTTAGGAAATCCAGGGAAACAGTATCAGCTGACGAAGCACAATGTTGGTTTTCTACTGGTTGATTTTTGGCTTAAATCGCTATCAGGCAGCGACCCCAGTTACCGTGAAGAACATAAGGCCTTAACGAAAAAAATGAAGTTGGAAGGCGAAGAAATTCTTTTAGCGAAGCCCCAAACGTTCATGAACTTATCGGGTCAGTCAGTTCAATCGCTACTTAGTTTCTACAAAATTCCGCAGGAAAAAATGCTGGTTCTTCATGATGACATCGATCAGCCATTTGGTTCGCTGCGCTTTCACAAAAATCGCGGTCATGGTGGTCAAAATGGTGTACGAAACATCACCGAGCTTTTAGGATCAATGGATTATGCGCGATTAAAAATTGGTGTCGGTAGGCCTGCTCAACCCGGTTTTGATATCGCCGATTATGTTTTAAGTGGTTTTGCAAAAGAGGATTCATTATTACTACCAAAAATTTTTGAAAAAGCCTGCGACGGCATTGAATGTTTTATTGAAAAGGGAAATGATCGCGCGTGAACAGAATTTAACGGAAGCGCAATTTAGTTTGAATATTTAATTTTTATTAAGGAGTTTACAGATGGCATTGCAAGTTGGAATTGTTGGCTTACCGAATGTTGGAAAATCGACTTTATTTAATGCGCTGACTTCGGGAAAAGCCGAAGCTGCAAATTACCCGTTTTGTACAATTGATCCAAACGTTGGTGTCGTGACAGTTCCTGACGAACGTTTAGATAAAATCACTGGCTTTGTAAAACCGCAATCTGTTGTTCCAACAACAATCGAATTCGTCGATATCGCTGGAATTGTCAAAGGTGCCAGCCAAGGTGAGGGTTTAGGAAACCAATTTCTTGGCCATATTAAGCAGACCGATGCCATAGTGCACGTCGTGCGCTGTTTTGATGACCCAAACGTTATTCATGTCTCTGGCAGTGTTGAACCGCTACGTGATATTGAAATAATTAATACCGAATTGATGCTTGCCGATTATGACACAGCAGAAAAAAAATTAAAGCGCATTGAAAAATTAGCAAAAACATCTACTGATCCAAAAGTAAAAATGGAACTTGATGTAACTCAGCGGATTCACCAAGCATTAGGTAAAGGGCTACCAGCGCGCTCGGTAAAATTAAATGAACTTGAAACACCATTTGCTATGGATATGCATTTGTTAACCAGCAAACCAGTACTGTACGCGTGTAATGTATCGGACACTGATTTCGCCGCCGGCGGAAATGACTGGGTACGCTCAGTTGAAAAACGCGCCAAAGAAGAAAATAACAATACCATTACAATTTGCTCTGCGATGGAGGCAGAAATTGCACAACTACCACCTGAAGAACGTTTGGAATTTTTATCCAGCATGAACGCCACCGAGCCCGGATTAAATCGCTTAATTCGTGAGGCGTACAAACTACTAGGATTGTACACGTACTTCACAGCCGGTGAAAAAGAAGTGCGCGCGTGGACGATAAAATCTGGGTTTAAAGCTCCGCAGGCTGCGGGCGTTATTCACACAGATTTTGAACGTGGATTTATTCGTGCCGAAGCTTACCACTGCGATGAACTATTTACGTTGAAATCAGAAGCCGCAGTTAAAGAAGCGGGAAAATACCGCTCTGAGGGTAAAGAGTATTTAGTTAAAGACGGTGATATTTTATTTTTTAAGTTTAACGTTTAGTTTAGCTCGAGGAAAGAGGGCTTTCTTCCATACCGCCCTCTTTTTATCTAGTACTTGTCACCACGCCTCGTGGTTCGGTTGGTGACTTCCGAAAAGCTTGCTTTTCGGAAGTTCGGGCTGAGCTTTTTTAGAATACTGGTGGTTTTAGATCTGAACAGCAGCGCAACGCGCCGCCGCAGGCTGTCTTTGTAGTCGCCGATCTC
>JANPNP010000242.1:0-6239 GCA_031427535.1 Bdellovibrionales bacterium
TCAATAAGTTATGTGGTTCGTTGGTTGACTTCTGATTGTGTACAATCAGAAGTACCGTCCGAAAGAAAAAAATCTAAATAAATCGAGTCTTTAGAGGTCGGAGTAAGTTGCTCTGGGACCTTATAAGGGATCAGTTACTAACTTGTTAGCGTATTGTGAATTTCTAGCCGGTTTTTTTAGATAGTGAAAGCGTTGTGCCCAGTGACGCTACAATAATGCATACGATCGCAATAATTTGCGTGGTTGTTAGTATTTCTTTTAAATTAAAATATCCCATAAGTGCCGCCGTAGCGGGTTCTAAACTCATAAGTATTCCGAACGTTTTTAGCGGAATCTGTTTAAGCGCAATCATTTCAATCGAGTATGGCAGGGCACTTGATAAAATTGCTACCAGTAACGCCATCGGAATTACCGACATAGAAATTTCACCTGAACCACGCCAGAAAAAAACAAATGGAAGCACTACCACGGCGGCAAAAAACATTCCTATGGACGTAACTGATCCGGTGTCGGCACTTTTCCCAGCTGTTTGACCAAATAAAATATACAGCGCCCAAAAAAATCCAGCTGCAAGTGCTAGCATAATTCCCACTGGATCTAACGGGCTTGAACTTGCCATAATTGGCAGAATTAAATAAATTCCGACAGCTGCAAGCAGCACCCATAAGAAATCGACAACCTTACGCGATTTCAAAAGCGAAACGGCTAACGGACCCGTGAATTCTAAAGCAACAACTAAACCCAGTGGTATTCGCTCTAGGGCTAAATAAAAAGTTAAATTCATGAAGCCTAGGGCTGCACCATAAAGCGCAATCTTTTGATACGATGCCAGCGGCAGTTTGTGTCTCCACGGACGCCAGATCGCAAGTAAAATAAGTGCCGCAAACGTTAAGCGAAATCCGCTTAGCGCAATTGGTCCAACAACTGGAAATAGCTCTTTTGCAAAGGATGCTCCTAGTTGAATAGAAAACATGGCCAGAAAAATCATTAAAATTGGTAGCGAAAGAAAACTCACTTTAAGAAATTACCTAAGTGCACATGCTGCTGCAAAACCTTTTCAAATTCCTGATGCGTTGGCATAATTGTTTCTAACAAATTCCAAAAATGGTCGGAATGATTTAAATAATGCAAGTGGCAAAGCTCATGCACAATGACGTAGTCAACCAACTGCGGAGCCTGACACATAAGTTTCCAGTTTAAAGTAATGTGTTTTTGCGAAGAGCAACTACCCCAACGCGTTTTTGGCGACCTGAAGGCAATTTTCTTTGGCACAAGGCCTGTGCGCTCTGACCACACCTGAACCCGCCCAGTCAAATAGGCGAAAGCCGCGTCTTTATAAAACTGCTGAAGGCCTAAATACAACTTTTGCTGATCGGAACGGTTCACTGCAGATGCATTACAAATTAAAAAACCATCTTCGATTTTAAATTTTATTTTTTTTAAACTGCAATCTGCAAATTGAAAATATTTAAGTTCACCTAAAAACGGAAAGTAAGAACCGTTTTTAAATTCGGGCTGTGGATACAGCGCATGCTGCTCTTTCATCTTAAGCAGATTTTTTTCGATCCAGGTTTTTTTAGAGTGCAAAAATGTGATAACCTGAGACGTTGCCACATAATTATTTGTTAGAACTAACAGCGGCTGATCGGCTTGCATCTTGACCGTCATACTTTTTCGATTTGCTTTTCGCATGATTTTAACAGGCTGGTTTAGAAAATAAATTAGTTCTGACGATACAGCAGCTGTCTTCATGCGTAAAAGTTTACGTACTTTTTGAAATGAAGTCTAGCCGGCTTTTTTTAGTAAGGTGCTAGAATCAGTCTTTGCAGCAGCAATGCGCTTTTGGATGGCGCCTAACAAGACACGGGTGTCGACTGGCTTTTCACAATAAACAATTTCGGGTGATTTAAGAAAGGCATCGGTCTCGGCCGTAAAACTACCGCCGGTTAAAAAGATAATGCGGTTTAAATAATGGGGTGCATGCTCTGCAATGGTTTTGTGAAATTGCAAACCGCTCATTTTCGGCATCATCAAATCACAAATGATACAATCGAATGTTTGGTTGTTTTTAAGAACATCTAGCGCTGCTCGGGGGTTTGTGAACCCAACGCAGTCATGCTTAATGGAAACCACTTCTTGCAAAACCTCTAAAAGCTCTTCGTCATCATCAATTATCATAACTTGTCCCAACGATTCAGAAACGGCGGCCGATGGTATGTCAGGTACATTTTCTAAAATTTCTGGTTTAGCCGGTGGAAATGAAACCCGAAAAATTGTGCCCATTCCCTCTAAACTTTCCACTGTTATTGCGCCGTGAAACTGATTCACAATACTTTGACAGATGGCAAGCCCTAGACCAGTGCCGCTGCCCATTGGTTTGGTCGTATAAAATGGTTCAAAAATTCGTTTTAGCACGTCTTCACTCATGCCACAGCCTGAATCTTTAATTTCAGCCACCACATAATCAGCATCATTCATGTACGTTTTGACTTCAATTATATTTAAATCCGCATGACCTGCAGGTATAGAATGGGCGGCGTTGATCAAAATATTAAGAAGAACTTGCGCCAGACGTGTTTCATCAATCCAAATGGGTTCCGTTAGTGTTGGTGAATACTTTAGAATAGCTCGGTGCTGAATTTCATTTTGCGCCATACTAAGGACGGATTCCATGACGCTGTTCATATCCACGTGAGTGACTGCTTCATCGGTTGTTCCGCGCGATACAGTCTTAAGATCACCAACCACAGTTTTAATTCGTTCAAGCCCTTTTTGAATAGTTAGGACTGGTCGGTCGTAAGCAGTTAGGTTATTTTCTTTAAGCTGTTCAATAAGTAGCTGGACATTCATCATCACATAGCAAAGCGGATTATTAATTTCATGACCTACGCCAGCAGCAAGTTGGCCTAAAGCAACCATGCGATCAGTTGTCATCATATGCGCTTGCAACTTTTTGCGATCTGATAAATCGCGAAAAGTAACAGCCATGCTTTTAACGCCGTTAAAGTTGATCGGCACTGCTGTGGTTTCACAGGCAAATCGTTCGCCCGGAATTCGGGTTAACGTTTCAAATTCCATCAGTGGACTAACTAAACTGCCTTCTGAATTCAGTTTTTGCATTTCAGTTTTAGCAAATTCGATCAATTCTGGCGGAACTATTTTTTCAAAAATAGTTTGACCAATAAGCTCATCGCATGAACTGTATTTTAAATATTGAAGCATCCGCGGATTCACATACACAATCACATTTTGCTGAACGATCAAAACCCCATCCGGAGAATTTTCAATGAGCGATTTAAACTCATCACTTTTGGCTAACAATAGCCGATTTTTCTCATTGATTTCGGCTTGTCTTATTTCAAGCTCTTGAAATAAGCTTTGGATCGAAAACACCGCCTTGAAACGAAGTCGAAGCCAAGTCCATAAACTTAAGTTTTCTGCTGTAGTAATTATAAAGTTTACGCCATTCTTGGTGTAGTTGATCTCGATAGCCGCTGGGGCTATCGAAAACAGTTTAATTGGTAATGATTCCAGCAAACCCGCGGTGAATTGTATTAGCGGCTTACAGTGCTTGAATCCTTCGACAATTTCCAAATTGTAGTAAATAATATTGTTAGATGAGGTCTCAAACTTTACGGTTTTTAAGACTTGGTAACAAGATTGTTCGATCCATCTAGCTGCTAGCCAATAAGCGAACTTCATAGTTGCACAGTGTTGCAACATTTTTTTTACCCGAGGCATTTTAGACGAGATATTGAATTCGGCCCCTACTTTTTTCCAGTCCACCGAATAGTTCACATCCGCCCATTCCATGAATTCAATAACACAGTGCCAGTCAATAGCACGATCGAGCGCAAATAAACTGCGACAGTTACTTGGGGCAGCCAATAGCATATCGCTTTTTGAAATCGAATGCACTTTGCATAGTGCTTCTATAATTGAAGTAACAACTTGTACCGAAATATCTGGATGCATGTAGATTAGTCGGAAGTTAATGTAATCAGCTTAAGTGAAGATTACAAAATTTTGTTTGTTTTTATTGAAATGCAAATTGCTCTTGATCATCATTTAACATCAACTTCACACACGCGCGACCTTGACGACCTTGGTCTAGCCGACAATACTACAAAACTATGGCGACACTGGTTTCAGCTCATTTACTGACGAAAAGTTATGCAACAAAAACACTTTTTCAAAATATTTCCTTTGCTGCCGACGAAGGTGATCATATCGGCCTAATTGGACCAAACGGAGCCGGTAAATCAACTTTACTTTCTTTGATCGCAAAAGAGCAAAAATCTGACAGTGGAAAAATATCATTCGCTAATCATTTGCGCCTTGGCTACTTAAAACAAAAACCCACCTTTGAATTAGATGAAACTATTTACTTAGCATTATTAGCGGTATGCGAAGATCCATATGATTCCGAAAATATTGCCTTAGCATATGAACTGATCGCGCGCTTTGAATTGGATCAATTTCCCGATGCCGAACATAAGTTAGCTTCTGAGCTTTCAGGTGGCTGGCAAAAAAAATTAGCTTTAGCCCGCGAACTGATGAAGCGACCAAATTTGCTTTTATTAGACGAACCTACCAATCATTTGGATTTAGAAAGCATTCTGTGGCTAGAAGAGTATTTAAACAAAGAGAAACAAATTTCATTTTTGACCGTAACGCATGATAGACGTTTTTTACAAAACACGTCTAAAATAATTTTTGATCTTGATCCCCGTCTGCCGAATGGCTTGCTACGCACCAACGGAAATTACGCGGACCATATCGAAAGTAAGATGCAATTGCTACAAGGTCAAAAACGGCTTGAAGAAAAAAGACGTAATACCATGCTGGTTGAAAAGGATTGGCTTTCGCGCGGTCCGCAAGCACGCCTAACTAAGCAAAAAGCCCGCATTGAACGCGCCCACGATATTATTGAAGAAGTTTCAGGTCTTGAAAATAAAAATAGACAAAATAAAATCAGTTTAGATTTTGGTCGAACAGATAGTTCACCAAAAAAATTAATAGCTGCTGAAAATATCAAAAAGTCTTATGGAAATCGCATTTTATTTCAAAATTTTAATGCCATGATTAGTCCTGGCCACCGGTACGGATTAATTGGCACCAACGGCTGCGGCAAATCCACGTTGCTAAAGGCACTGATCGGAAAAATACCAGTTGATTCAGGCATCGCCTTTTTAAACGAAGACATCGAAGTTTGCTACTTTGAGCAGGGTAAAGACAGTTTAAAGCCCGAAGTTTCTGTTATGAAAACGATTTGTCCTGAGGGTGACTATGTGCACTTGCACGGAAACCCTGTTTATGCAAAATCGTACTTAAGTCGATTTTATTTTCGCTCGGAGCAGTTTGATATGCCAGTGGCTCAATTGTCTGGTGGTGAACAAAGTCGGCTTATTTTAGCAAAATTAATGTTACAGTCTTCACATGTCCTTATACTAGATGAGCCCACTAATGATTTAGATGTAGAAACTTTGGATGCACTAACAGAATGCCTGCAAGAGTTTCGTGGCGCGATTATTATAGTTAGTCATGACCGTTTCTTTATGGATCAAAACTGCAATGTTATTTGGGCCTTTGGCGACGCCGAAGGGCACATTCAAAAATTTGCAGATACGTTTCAATGGGAAGAATGGCACCAGGCAAAAAAAATAAATGACAAGTTAAACTTAAAACAAGCCCCTAAGGCTGACGGCAGCGGAAAAAATACGGGTAAAATAAAATTATCTAACAAAGAAAAATTTGAACTCGATAACATGGAAAAGAATATTGCAGACGAAGAAAAAAAGTTAGCTCTTTTGCAGCGTGAACTTGCCGATCCAAAAACGCAAAGCAACTATTCCAGACTTGGCGAACTGACAACGGCTGTAGCGTTATCAGAAACCACATTAGAAAATTATTTCGCGCGGTGGAATATTCTGAATGAAAAGATAAAACTGTAATTCAATATTTAAAGCAACGGTCGACTAAAGTTTAGAAACTGATCCCTTTCAAGGTCCTAAGTGGCACATACCGCCTCAATAGAATAAGGCATTTCAATAAGTTATGTGGTTCGTTGGTTGACTTCTGATTGTGTATTTGTATAACGATTGGTATGAGGTTTTTATTAAAAGATCAAAAGAAATAAAAAACGGAAAGTATCTTGAGATCGGCTCCGGTGGCGGATTTTTGAAAGATGTTTTTCCTGAAGTGGTTACCAGCGATATTTTAAGTTTACCAAATGTTGA
>JANPNP010000243.1:0-2329 GCA_031427535.1 Bdellovibrionales bacterium
GTCAGCCACTCGAATATTAAAACTAAGAGCACGGCTCAGCCAAATGTTCAAAGAAAGCGCATATTTAGCCGCACATTGAATGAAATGGTTCGTCTTTATGTTGCTACAAGCACCATTCGCGATATGGAGCATTCTGGTGGATTTGATGCATTTATTTTGAATGCAAAAGAAGAGAATCTTTCAAAACGTGCAATAGTTGTTAAATCTAAGATTCGTCGCAAAATGAACACAAAGAAAAAAAAGGCGTAAGAGGTAATTTATGAAATTGAAAATCAAAAAAGGCGACACAGTTCAAGTTACAACAGGATCTGACAAAGGCAAAAAAGGAACTGTTATTGAAGTTAAGCCCCTTGCAATGAAGATTAAAATTCAGGGTGTTAAAATACAAACTCACTACGATAAAAAAGATGGTCTTTTAAAAAAAGAAGGCTTTATCGATTATTCAAATGTAAAACTTGTTGAAGCTGCTGCAAAAGAGAAAAAAGCCGCTGCTAAAAAAACTAAGAAAACCTCTGCGAAAGCAAAATAGACTTTAATTTAAGCGTGGGGTTTGGTTATAACGGCCGATCCTACCTTGACCGAAAGCTAGTCTGGCTAAGCCTGCTAGCAATGTCTTAGGTGCAGTCTAGATACAAAACAATAGCCTTAAATATCAAGCCAGATGAAAATAAAATATGTTTTCATCTGGCTTTTTTCTGTTTGTAATCCTTTTCGCAGTTCAGTTTTCACCGCTGCAGGCGGCTGATTCAACTGAAATATTCTTGCTGTGCAAGCGGGATAAAAGTATCCGCTGGTTACGCGCCTATAAATTGGACAGTGGTAAATGTAAAACTCATTATTCGAAAGAGGGCTACTTGCAGGTAGTAAGTTCGGCTACGTTTTTTGCTTCGTGTGAAGGCGTACTGCAAAGCGTGCGCAAAAATATTGAAGAGGGTGGATTTAAGTGTTTGGACGTGACGTCAGTTATAGTTGCTGAGCTAGAATAATCGGAGTGCTGTTTGAAAATTGCCTTAGCCCAATTAAATTCAACAGATGATATTGAGACAAACTTACAAACTATCTTAAAATTTATTCGTGATGCCGCTGAACAAGGTGATAAACCTAAACTTATAGTCTTTCCAGAAAACAGTTTGTACTTTCGAGTAAATACCACTGATTTGCCAAAGACTGCAGACGATGCAAAAGTTTGGTCACAGCTTCAAAGCCAAGCTAAACAATTAAAAATTAACATTCACTTAACCACAGCCCTTGCTGATACTGACGGGAAAATTTATAATGGCAGTGTCTTGATTCGTGAAGATGGCACCTTAGAAATAATTTACCGAAAAGTGCATCTGTTTGATATTGCCTTAACCGGGCAAAAAGCCATCAGAGAGTCTGACGTTTTTGCAGGTGGTAGCAAACCCAGTACATTTTTAATTGATAACGTAAAGTTTGGAAATTCAGTCTGTTACGACGTGCGATTTTCTGAGTTGTATGCGACTTATGCCAAACAAGAAGTTGATGTCATTTTAGTTCCGGCGGCGTTTCTTGTAAAAACTGGAGAGGCGCATTGGGATGTGCTGCTTAGAGCGCGTGCAATTGAATCTCAGTGCTATGTGTTGGCGCCCGCACAGGCAGGAACGCATAAAAGCACGACTTCGGATAATCAGCGTGAAACTTACGGTAACACAGTGGCCATTGGCCCATGGGGCGAGGTTTTAGAGCGAAAGTCTAGTGGCGTAGGACTTATGTTTATTGAAGTTAACAAACACGCTATCGAAACTGTGCGCCAACAAATTCCGATGAAATCTCATCGGCGACTGTAACCGCGACTAAAACCTTTATTTTACGACAAAGTCAGATTAAAACTAAGTTATGAGAAAATTTATTTCACACTTTGTCTTAATGTGCCTTGTGCTTATATTACCTTTCATGGCGAAAGCGGCTGAGGATTCTGAATTCGTCCAAGTTGCACGCGATCGCTACTACTTGGGGGGCCTTGATGAATCCGATCTTAAAGTTCAGTTGCACTTAGTGCCGAACGAAAAAAATAAGAATTTAGATACGCAAGAAAGTGATGAAGGGTTTTAGTATGACAAACGAATCTGCATTAAATCACGATGGCCAAAGCTCTGAATTGCTTCCTGAAGGAGTCGTTCGAGAAACCATGGTCATTGACGTCCTAATTGTCGGTGGTGGTGCAGCGGGGCTATCGTGCGCGTTCAAAATAGCTACTGATATTGAGAAACACAATGCCGCGGTTGACGCGGGAACAGTGCAGCAGCCTAAAATTCCCGAGCAGATGATTGTTGTTTTAGATAAGGGTATCGAAGTTGGTGCACACAGC
>JANPNP010000244.1:0-4404 GCA_031427535.1 Bdellovibrionales bacterium
GATCGATTTTTGCAAGTACTATGCTAATCACATGCGCCAACTTGCAAACCCGCTACGCGTAGGCCACGCACCCGGTGAAATCAGTCAGTATATATATAAACCACGGGGCGTAGTCGTTGTTATTTCACCGTGGAATTTTCCGCTAGCTATATTAGCCGGCCAAGTTGCGGCCGGGGTGGTGACTGGTAATTGTGTCGTGATGAAGCCCGCTGAGCAAAGCAGTTTAGTCGCACAAAGTTTAATGAATTTATTCATTGAAGCCGGCATTCCCAAAAACGTTGTGCAATTTTTGCCAGGTTACGGTGAACAGGTCGGTGATTATTTAGTTAAGCACCCGCTAACTACAACGATAGCTTTCACAGGGTCTAAAACTGTGGGGTTACTGATTGCACGAAACGCAGCGGTGGTACAACCCGGCCAACACCATGTAAAAAGATGTATTATTGAAATGGGCGGAAAAAATGCGGTCATCATTGATAATGATGCCGACCTTGACGAAGCCGTTGACGGAGTATTGTATTCTGCATTTGGATTTTCAGGCCAAAAATGCTCGGCCGCTTCACGTGTAATTGTGCTTGAAGATGTGTACGCTAAATTTGTGCAACGCTTGAAAGAAGCAGCCGCTTCGATCGAAGTGCTTTCAGCTGAAAATCCGAAATCTTATTTTGGTCCCGTCGTTGATGACGAGGCTTACCAGCGCTTGATGAAAGTTATCGATGATTATTCATCAAAACACACTTTGATCTTTAAAGGTTTAGCTCCTACCAATGGCTACTACGTGCCAGCCACTGTATTTGGCGATGTCAAATCAGATGACTTTGTTGCACAAACTGAATTTTTTGGGCCCATCATTGCGGTAATCAAAGCGAAAAATTTAGATGAAGCCATTACTTTTGCTAATTCAACCGAATATGCCTTAACCGGCGGGGTATTTTCACGGTCGCCGGCAAATATTCAAAAAATTAAGACTGAATTAGAAGTTGGTAATATGTACATCAATCGCGGTATAACCGGCGCCATGGTTGATCGTCATCCTTTTGGTGGTTTTAAGATGTCAGGAATTGGTTCAAAAACCGGCGGTCCTGATTACTTAAAACAATTCGTCGAGCCCATCGTTATTACTGAAAATACCATGAGACGCGGCTTTGCCCCGGAAGAAGCTTTGCATTAAGTAAAGTACACCTAAGCTAAGCCCCGTCAGTGTTCCGCCCACATGGGCCGAGTGCGCTATCGTAGACACGATACCCTGGGGCTCGAGCAGTAGTGCGGAAAAATCAGTTAGCAAATAGATTGGAAAAATAAGAAAGGCCGGCAAATAAATCCGCCCGTAACCCCCAGGTATGGGTGCTAGCAAATACGTCCACGGCATTGTCTGATTTTTTTTTACAACAAGCAAAAACCCAAGTAGTGCACACACAGAACCACTTGCGCCAATGACAGATAAATCTTCATTTAGACTTAAAAAAAGAAATCCGGCCCCGCCGCCAATACCGCCAAGCACGTAAACTAGCGCAATCCAAGTGGCAGCTACTTTTGTTTCTAAGTACGATATAATCAAAAAAATAAAAATAAGATTACTAAGTAAGTGCATGAATGAATAATGAGTAAACTGATACGTGACCCATGCCCACGGCGATGTGTGACGTTGTCCAAGGCCAAATTGATATTGCACAGAATCTTGATACTGACTTTTCAAGTCTGCCAATATAATTTTCAATTGCCGAATTTGTACTGCATCACCTTTAAAGGGAAAATAGCTGGCACGGGCCCAAAATCGCTGATCCTTAATGGCTAATTGTGATAACTGATTAGAAGTCATTTGTGCATAATTTTTTTTCTCGGTTGGATCTAGCGTTTGCACGTACATTTTAGCTAAAGACTGATTAAAACTTTTAACTTGGAAATCCTGCATATTGTTTTTTTGCGGCCACGTTTGAAACAAAACGTTGGCAATGACAAAAACCAAAATATTTAACGTAACAAAGGTCATTGCAAGATTAGGCTTTGAAAAATTGCTTACTTTAAGATCGCCGGGAAAAATCATAGGTCGTCCATCAGCTTTTTCATATAGCTTACGTCTTGTGCCGGCACCGAGGCCGGACTTCTAGATTGGTTTGTAATGGATCGATTAACAAGTTCACTAAGTAAATATTTTTTTACCACTTTTAATTCGTCGTAAGCTTTCAGCTGATTTAAATGTTCAGTTGTCATTTCCGTTTTATCTAGCATGTTCGATAATTCGTATTTTAAAGTACTCAAGAGTAAGTTGTCGGCATCTTCGCTGGTAGATAATTTAGTATAAAAGTTTTCCAAGGTGTCGGTTTGAAATGCATTTGCGATCTGGCACCCTAACTGAGACTTTAATTTACCCGCACAGGCTTGTTTTATGTACTCGCGCTCTTGTGCATCGTCTGTTTCATTTTCTGTTAAGGATTTGGCATAGTAGGCAAGGCTTCGCTGGGCTTCGTCCGCTGATTTCCACAGCACAAAGTCGGCTTCTTTATCTACACAAATATCTTCAATTTGCCCGACTAAGTTAAGTGCGATGACTGTTTGTAAGCGGTCCCGCATATCAACTGTACGAAGCTCTGAGCAAAAATAATTTGCTTTTTGTTTTTTCATGAAGCTATAGGTTTTATTGCGAATATTTGTGTGTGTGTTCCAGCTGGTCGCAGCAACCAAAATGAATACAAACACGCTGAGTGTACTAATAAGTGATCGCCAGTACTGCCCTTCCGTTTCAAAGGTGAAACGGACCGGATTTTTTTTCAGCGATTTAATTTGCGTTTCAGTTAAGCGGTCATAAAATGTTTTCCCATCGGGATGTCCCATAACTGCTAAAAACGGAATACCCAGCAAAGCTATTGAAAGCCAAAAACTTAATTGTCTGATAAGAATACGCAAAAAACTAAGACCTATCTGAGGATTAAATTCGACTTTTATTTTAAGAAAGTATTGGCCCGGAGTTGCCTGCCACTTCCAAATAAAAATAGCCTGCATAGCGCTAAACAGTATAATGAAAAAAGCACAGATACTAAAAAATAGCGGTGCGCTTTCAGCACCGAAAGCCGCGCTACTGCCGACATTTCGCCATGCTATCATTTCGTTTTTAAAGATAAGTAGATTAATAAAGCTTACTGCCGGAGCCAAAATTAAATAATCCAGGAAAAAAGAAAAGACTCTTTCCAGGACCGTTGCCGGCGCTAATGACTGTGATTTTCTTAGATTAATTTCAGCGGAACCGTCATGATATACCATGACGATTTATCGGCATTTTTTTAAAAGCTATTGAACTTCAATAGACAGAACTCGACCTTTGTCATCGCGGCTAATTCGTAAATTACCGACAACCGCTCCGCTTTTGTTTTTCAGTTTGACGAAATCTTCTTGCGGCGTAACTTTGGCTAAATCGTACGAATCAAATTCTTTCAACACAGCAGCATATTCATTCATAAACTGGGTCGTGTTAATTTCAAGCGGTGCCTGATTCGGCATTAAAGAAATTTTATTAATTTTCCCTTGGTTCAACTGCGCTTCGTAGCGGCCTTCGAAAACCTCGAACAACAGCTTATCTTGTGCATTCGGTTTAATACCTAGCACTGTTTTTGAGCTACTATCTTTTGAAATGGTATTAGCTAATTCTTGTTCCCACTTGATTTGGCTGGGTTCGAAACGTTCACCGAAGCTTGCCACTTGGCGATCTTGTTCGGCAGCTGACGAATTGATAACCAGTTCATTAACCAGCACGGCACCTAAGACCACAAGACCGATAGACAACACTGTGACAAGTTTTTGATTCATAAACTAAGTATGACATGCTTTTTAAAAAAAAACAGGCACCTCGATTTTTGTCGAGCTGCCGTGTGACGTAAAATATGTATTAATGAATGTGATAATTTTAAGCTATTAAGCTGCGACTTTACGACGACGAGCTTGCGATGGATCAATATGATACTGCTTCACTTTACGGTAAAGTGTTGCGCGACCAATCCCTAAAGCTTTTGCAGCTTCAGTTAAGTTACCCTTAAACTGAGAAATTGCAGCTTCGATCGCCTTAGCTTCTAAGTCGTCCATTTTTTGCACTTTGTTTTCTGAAGGCACAGGGAAAGAAACAACATTACCCATGTGTGTCGTGGTCTCTGCGGTCAAAGGGCTTAATCCGCTTGATAATGCGGGAACACCGTTTACTAACTGCGAACGAAAAAATGGATTATCTAGGCCTTCGCGCCACTGATGGCCTGAATACGTATAGAAACTAACATCCTCTGCTTCATGTGATTTTTTAATTTTTTCAATCACTTCAGGATTTTCGCTAACGATGTAAACAAATGAACGAGCCATACGGCCTCCCTATTCTAGTTAATGAAGTCAAACGACTCACAATGAATGTATCGGATTGAAATG
>JANPNP010000245.1:0-2438 GCA_031427535.1 Bdellovibrionales bacterium
ATGCCGTTTTTCTGCCGCATCTTTCGTTGGTAAACCTGCTACTTATATTTTTGGTGCCTGCTTTCTCTATGCGGCTATTAGCCGAAGAAAAGAAAATGCGTACGTTTGATTTGCTGTTAACTTGTCCGGTAAGGTCGTCAGATATCGTACTGGGAAAATTTTTAGCGTTACTGACAACATTAAGCGGTCTAATTCTACTGGCTTTGATCTACCCGCTGATCACGCGCCGAATTGTTGAATTTCCGTGGGCACCCACCCTAATTGCAGCGTTTGGGATTTTTCTAGTTGCCGCGGTTTACGCAGCCATGAATTTATTTGCGTCAAGCTTAACCGACAACAGTCTTATTGCTTTTGTGGTGTCCGTCGCATTTAACTTAGCGATTTGGTTTTTAGGTGCCTTAAGTGATTCTTTTGATGGCGGCATTTCGAAGAAAATTTTTGAACACATTTCTATGAATACCCATTTAGCTTCTTTGATCGAAGGAACGTTACGCACGAACGGCATGATCTTTTTTGCCAGCCTTATTTTTATTTTTTGCTTCTTAGCCGAGCGGGTTGTCGAATCCGCTAGATGGAGAGATTAAAATGAGTGGTCACAGTCGCTTAGCCTTTGGCGCCAGTTTGATTTGCTTTATCGCCTTAGCAGGCTTATTTTTTGCCATTAAAATGTGGATGCCATTCATGTGGGCGCTACTTGTTCCAGGAATTTTTGGTCTTTTATTTTGGTTGTATAATGACCGCCGGAAACTTTTGGATTTTTTCATGATGAAATCAACAAAGCACGGCTTAAACATGGGTGCACTTATCCTAATTGTTTTCATTCTGATTGGCCTGATTAATTATTTGGGTGCTAAGTATTACAAGGTCATTGATTTATCAGGTAATAAAATAAACACGCTGTCTGACCAATCGGTACAGTTAGTTAAAAACCTTGATGCAGATATGCTTATTCGCTTTTTTTATAAAAATGGCGCCGATCAAGCTGAAGACAACAAAAAGCTATTTCGAGAAGTGGTAAAAAAATATCAAGATATGTCTGCGAAAGTGCAGTTAGAATTTGTCGAAATGAACGAAAAGGCAAAGCTAACACAAGATTATGGTGCTACCCGCGGATCAGGTGAGGCATTTATTGATTATAAAGGCAGTAAAAACCGAATCGAAACGTACACCGAACAGGACGTAACCAACGCTATCATCAAAGTGACACGAACCGAAAAAAAGACGGTCTACTTTGTTGAAGGCCACGGCGAGCGCGCCACCGATCAAGAAAAAGATGACGGGGGGCTTGCTGGTTTTAAACAGTTGCTAGAAAAAAATTCTTACCTGGTGAAAAAATTGTCTTTAGCAACCACAACGGAAGTGCCAAAAGATGCTAATGCTTTAATGATTTTGGGCGCGAAACAGAATTTTCAGGCCGCCGAAATTAAGTCGCTTACAACTTATCTTGAAGATGGCGGTGCCTTGTTGATTGCCTTTGAAAAAATAAATCCAGGTGGTTTACAAGCTTTGACTGCAACTTTGGGGTTAGATTTAGAAAAATTTTACGTGTTCAATGTTTATAACACGCCGATGGGCCAAGTTGTGAATGCACAGTCACCGACCGTGGCAGTGAATTATTCTGCTACGCATCCGGCAACGAAAGTATTTGGACCGAACCAGATGACAGTTTACAGCCAACCCAATGCGCTTAAATTAAGTGAAGTGAATGCAGCAATTAAATTTGAGGTTATCGCACGAACTCCGGAAAACTCGGTCGCGTTAAAAGATTTAGACAGTCAGGACTATCAAGGTAATCCGCAGTCGTTCAACCTGGGTGCTGAAATTCGTGGAAAGCTTGGCACGTCTGAAAAAGAATTTTCAGTGATTGCTTTTTCTGATGTTGATTTTATGAGTAACATTTTACTGTACCAAAATTTAAACCGTGATTTGGCTTTAAATTCAGTTGCCGCTTTGGTTAAAGAAAACGACCTGATATCGATCTCTCCGAAAGAGCCTAAAGCCAGTAAGTTCTTGGTGCCGCCGCCGGAAATGAATCAGTTCTTGAAGTTTGTTATTTTAGGTTTATTTTTACCACTGCCGATTGGATTTATGATTCTTAGCACCACGCTTTGGTTCCGACGAAGGCACGCCTAATGAAAGTGAAAAAAACTGCACTATTGGCTACAGCTACCCTGCTAGCGGCTTTCGGCATTTTTGTGTTTGAATACAAAAGGCAAGTTGATGACGTCATTAAATATGATTTAGAGGCACGCATTGTTGTCTTTCAAAAAGACCAAATTAACTTTATCGAAATTCAAAAAAATCCAGCGAATAATCAAACGAAATACGTTATGCAAAAAGGGCCAGATGGCTGGTCGATTTTGGAACCCGTGCAGGATTCAGCTGACAATGACCAAATTGAAAGTCTACTAGATATTTTAACTGCAGAAAAATCGATG
>JANPNP010000246.1:0-4034 GCA_031427535.1 Bdellovibrionales bacterium
GGGTACGCAGCCAATATAGGTATTATTTCTGCTGTTACAGCCGCTAACGATTTAGTTGTTGCTGATCAGCTTTGCCATGCATCGATTCAAGATGCTATGCAAATGTCACGAGCGACATCTAGGTTCTTTAAGCATAATGACATCGAACACCTTGAACAGATATTAAAAAAAGAACGTGAAAATTATAATGGATGTCTTGTAATTACTGAAGGCGTCTTCTCGATGGATGGGGATACTGCGAAACTGGATGATATTTATTATCTTGCTCGCAAGTACAATTGTAGAATTATGGTCGACCAGGCTCATTGCTTTGGAGTAGTCGGGCCAAATGGGCTGGGTATATGTGATAAATATAATTTGCTTCGCGAAACCGACATAATAATGGGAACCTTTTCAAAAATTTGCGGGGCAATCGGCGGATTTGCGACAGGATCAGTGGAATTTGTTGAATGGTTGCGTGCATTCAGCAGAGCGCAGGTCTTTTCAGTTAGTCTACCGCCGTCAACAGTCGCTGCCGTTAGCAAGTCACTGGATCTTTTTACTACTAACAAATCAATAATTAATAGCCTTCATTCCAATATTGAGCATTTCATACGAAACCTTGAAGGAATTGGATATAAGTTTAACCACAAGCAAGAGAGCGCAGTAATTCCAGTAGTTGTTGGTGATGAAAAGAAACTTGGCGTAATGTATCAAAGTTTACTTGATGACGGCGTACTTTGTATTCCAATTGTTTACCCTGCCGTAAGCCGAAAAAATTGCAGATTCAGATTTACAATCATGGCGACACATACGAAATCAGATTTAGACTATGCAACTGCATGTCTTGAAAAGGCAATGATGAAAGCGAATTTTTCATTCGTTAGTGAATCAAAGGAAGAAAAGCCAAAGGTCGCTTAGGATGCAAGATTTCCTTGTTTCGATCTTATTAGGATTCTCGACGATATTGGGAGTGCAGAATCTGCCTACCAGTACTGGCGACTGGAATGTCGAATCCCGTTGGGCGAGCGCAGATGGAAACTGGATTTTAAAAGCAAATAACAGCAACCTAAAATCAAGTTGTAGCCCTGGTAAGTATCTCGTATTTCCACAAGTTACACATGGAATTCACAAGGTATACGCGGATCAAAAATTAATTTACACCTCGGGTGATGCGACATTTCAAACCACATCTGCATTTTATGAGCGTGGCATCGTAGCATGTGACTTTGTTGCAGAGGCAAAAGAAGTTACTTGGACAGTACAAACCTATTCGAAATATTTCGCTAGGATTAAGCACATGCCGACTGTGGCTTCATCGAGATCTGAATATTTCTTTCAGGATGTAGTCGTCAACATTGTAGCCGCAGGGTGTTTGCTAATTTTAGCATTGTTTTCTGTTTTTATTTTCCGAGGTAGGGTGCGAGGTAGCGATATCGCAAGTCTAACCATTGGCTCAGTTGCATTAGCTATATACGCAGCATTAACCTGTGGGAATTATATTGGTCTAAACTCATCGATGCTTACAATTCATAAAATTGCAGATGTATCTGTTTGGGTAGGCTCATTTGCTTACATTTATTTTTTCAGAAATTTTAATTTTCTTGGTAAAGTCGAGTTTTACAGCTTTTTGTGTGCATTTTTAGTTGGTGAGCTTTTAATAATTTTTGGTGGTTCCGCAGATGTGGTGCAAGTAGGAACAACTATTCCAATTCCGTTTGCATTCATTTGTATGTTGTCGTTTTTGATTCGAGCCATAATGGACGGATTCAATGCAGGTTTTAACAAAAATAGTATTCTCGGAATAATTTCCATAACGTCATTTGTTGCTGCTGGTTGTAACGATCTGCTACACATCCTCGGCGTAATAGACACCAACATGCTAATGCCCGTAGGCTCCGTTTTCGGTGTCTTCTTCCTAGCAGCATCGGTAAATCAAGACATAGAAAAAACCTACCTCGAGCGTGACGACTTGGTTAGTAATCTACAAACCAAAGTAGAAGAGCAAACTCGTCACTTGTCGTCCGCACTTGACCAAGTAAAAAAATCTCAAGCTGAGCTTGTGCAATCAGCTCGACTAGCTTCACTTGGAACTTTAAGCGCTGGAATTGCACATGAGATTAATAATGCGATTAATTTTGTGAATGGAGCAGTTATTCCGCTTGAGCGTAAGGTTATGAAGAGTATTCCTGAAGGTGACCGCGTTATTACAGAAAAGTTATTTGCTGCTATCAAGGAAGGGACGCATCTTACGGTCGAGATTGTTCGCAGTTTGCGTAACTTTACTGGACTGAATCAGGCTAAAGTTAAAGATGTAAATTTAAAAGAGACTTTGGTTTCTGTTCTTACGATTCTTAAAAGTAAAATGAGTCATATTGAAATTCGTGCCGAGATTTCTGATTCACTGGTTCTTAACTGTTACCAAGTCGGGCTTAATCAGATTTTTATGAATTTAATTTCTAATGCTATTGATGTTATGCCAGCTTCTGGCGGTAAAATTACTGTTGTTGCCGTCGAGGCCCTTCCTAATAATATCGAGATTAGAATTTCTGACAACGGTCATGGTATGTCAAATAAGGTGAAAGATCGAATCTTTGATCCATTCTACACTACCAAAGAAGTTGGTAAGGGGACTGGTCTTGGATTGCACATCGTGCAAAAAGAAGTTGAGCGGCACTCGGGTACCATTACTGTTGAATCTGAAGTAAATGTTGGGACTACTTTTGTCATTACTCTTCCTAAAAACTCGGAACTCTCTAGTCTGAAGGTGGCATCATGAGACCTATCATTGTGTATGTCGATGATGAACCTATGAACCTGACCGTGCTTGAAGCAGCTCTTCCTAGTGAATGGGACATCCGTACTTTTGATAATCCGCTGAAAGCTTTGGAAGCTATGGGTAATATTAATCCATGGGTAGTAATTTCCGATCAGAAAATGCCTGGCATGAGTGGCGTGGCATTTCTTGAAACAATTAAAAAAACGAATCCGTTTGCAATTCGCGTTCTAGTAACTGGGTATTCGGATGAAGATTTGGTTGTTGATTCAGTACGTAAGGCGCAGATTTCTGACTATATTCGTAAACCTTGGGACGTCGATGATCTTGAACACCGTGTGCGTAAACTGGTCGACACGTATTTGCTTGAAAGTGAAAGTCGCGAAAAATCGATTGAGCTTGGCAAAAAGAATATTGAACTGAACATCGCTCTTAAGGTTGTAGAAGATGCTAAAGCTCGTGAGGAAAAATTTCGGAAAGAGCTTGAGTGTTGGGCTCCGCCATTTATTTTTAATATTTTAGATTCAACCGGCGAACCTTTTCCTCGCCGCAGAGATCTTGCCGTCATCACTTATGACATTATTAAAAGTTCGGAATTGCATGATAAGGCATTTAACAATATCTCGGTACGATCGCTTGTGCTTCGTGGATTTACTGAAATTTTATTAAAGGCGGGTGCTTGGCGTGAATCGCATTCGGGCGATTCTGCTTTTGGGCATATTGGTTTATTCAAAGATGTGCCGAACTCGTGCGACATATTATATGGCGTAGCCAGCGACTTCAGAATCTTTTTACAAAACCTAAGTTCGTTATCTGGCGTAAATGTCGAATGCGGAATTGGCCTTCATTATGCGACCGACTGCTTGGTTGACATTCATCAAGTGCAAATTGAACAGCAAGGTCAGCTGATAACTCAAAAATCATTCGATGCTACAAGTCCGGGAATCGATCTAGTTCACCGCATTGAAAAGCTAGCGCACGAACACCTAGGTTCAAATATCATCCTAACTAGGGCCTTTTGTGACCGCGTCACTGCCTTATCAAGCAATGCAACTTCAATTGGAAGTCATAAATTCAAAGGGCAAGCTGCTGAAACTGACTTGGTGATTGATCCGTGCCCTGAACCCGCAGAATCAAAAGCTTCAAAAGCAGCTGCATAAAAGCTCAGAATTTGAGCTTTGCATACATTCATCACCCCAAATTTAGTCAGAAAAGCCTTTCCCTTTGACATTATTTCGGCGCCACACTATGTTCGTTAGCTCGTGTCGGGGCGTAGCGC
>JANPNP010000247.1:0-2467 GCA_031427535.1 Bdellovibrionales bacterium
TTCGTAGGCGGCAATTTTAACCTTACCTGCACTTGACTGGAGTACTTAATTTTCAGATTTTCTAGAAATGATTTTTTTATACGGAGCTGGATTAGTTTTGAAAAAAGTATTTCAGCTATTGGCTTATGATAAATTAACATATGCTCACTGCGGGTTCATCTACGATTTTCAGTAGCTTAAATACTGTCTGACATTCGTGTAGCGATCCGTTGGCCGTTAGAAAGAAGTGACGCTTTTCATTTACCGAAGCTCTGGCGTTACCTTCTGAAAGGTTAAGTGCGATCGAACTAGATGCACGGTTAAGCTGATCTTTCAAATTTCCTATGATTTTTATTTCTTGAACCTGTTGGTAAAATTCTATTGCAAGTTCTAAGGCTTTAAATGTTTTCTTATTCTCTCCTTTTCTTAAATTGATGGACTTTGCAAATCAAGAGCCTTTAAATAAAGCCTCAGAGGGGCGCTTGCGCTTTGACGACAATTGCATAAAAGACAGAATCCTTTTCGGATCCAAAATAGAAGCGATGGAATAATAAATGAAAAGTTTAAAAGACGCAAAAATAACAATTCGGGATTTTACAGAAGCCGATATTATCGACCAAGATAAATATCTGGGTCAGGCCGGCGACGAATATCTAATTAACATGGGTGTTGAGCCTTCAGCAGCCAGAAGTATGTCATCAAGGCTACGCGACGCAAATTTTTTGGAAAATGCTAAAAAAAATATTTGTAACATTTGAATTCAAAATCTTGATCTGTGAACTTAGCGTTGCTAATTTAGCACCTAATGCTTTATTGCAGAAAATAGGCCTTAAAATCGTTACCAAAGGTTATAACTCCGGCAGGTGGAATTCTGCGCGAGCACGAAGCTAACAGATACGAAATAACAAAAGAATTTTATGAAAAAAGAGCAAGCAATGAATTTTAGATTTGATCATACCTACACTGCAGACTAAAACTTCAAATTTCAGAAAAAGTTAGCTTTAGCAGGTTTCCACCTGACAGAGTGTGAAGTAGAACATACCAGTAAAAATCACTGTCGATTTATCTTTTGCCAACTGTGAAAGGCCAAAGGCAATACTTAGAATTTATACATGTGGGTCGCGGTGGCACTGAAGTTAAAAAAGGGTCCTGCATGTGACATCAAGTCTGATCATTTCTTGTCGTTGATCGTCCGTAAGGCTTGATGGCGTATCCTACTAACACCGTACAAGCGCTATGCATTCTAAGTTCCAAGAAACTTTCCAAATATTTAGAGTTTTGCATCAATTTCTAGGCTTATAGCCACTTTATGCGCTTTCAACTTGGGTGAATGTTTGCAGTTAAGGGTTACATGCGGAGGGAGAGCAAAATGAAAAAGATCAAATGGAATTATAAAAAAGAAGTAACATCATACAAAGTTTGGTAGTTAAAGCAAAAAAGGGTGCAAGTATTCGCATCCTTTTTTTTTGAAAGGTAGTTATGAATATCGACACACATCAATTTGAACCAAATTTTATCTCTGCATCAAACTTTCTATTTAATACCGGTAATCAAGAGATCGATCAGCTTAATCTTAATCGTATAATTGTAAAAGCAATGGACGAAAACACTGGGCTGGGATGGGAACAAGTTTTTACTGAAGAGGTTTCAGTTCTATACAGGGTTTTCTTGTTTTTATGCAAAATGTATCCACAAGAAATAATTGTTCCAACAAAAGAGGTCGATGAGTTTTGGCATTTGCATATACTTGATACGCAAAATTACCATCTGGACTGCCAACAAATTTTTGGTCATTACTTACATCACTTTCCTTATGCAGGTCTTGAGGGAACTAATGTGCCTAAAAGTGAAGAAGAAAAATATCTACTTCGTACTCTTGAACTAGTGACACTTCACTTTCCAGAAGTGATCGAAGAGAATTAAAATGAACAATATACTTAAAAACCTTAACAGCAAACGATTTTGTGTTATAGAAAATTCTGATATTAAAATTTTCGAAGACATTATTAATCAATTGGGAAAAGAAGTTCTACGTTCTGATATTAAAGTTGAAAAGAATCCCAGGGCGCTGGTTGTGTCAAATGCAGCGATAGAGTGGCACCAGGACTCAGCAGAAGCTAGGTGGATGGCGTGGTATTGTCTTAATCCGGGAGCTGAAAAAAATGAATACACTGAGATTTTGCCACTGGATCAAATAGTTGGTGGATTTTCAGAAAAAGAAAAGGCTGATTTTTCAAAAATTAAAGTGAAGGATCGCAAATCAGATGGCTCAGAAAATTTAAAGAAATTATTTGATAGTAATAGCCTTTACTATTGCCCGTGGCTTATAGACGAAACAAAAAGCTCTGCGGGGCCAATTAATAAATTAAAAAAAGTCATTCGTGAATCAGAAAGCGCTTCCGTTAAAATCAACTGGTCAGCTGGAACAGTTTTAATTATCGATAATCATTGGTGTTTGCATCGTCGACCAGCACTTCAGGTCAATACC
>JANPNP010000248.1:0-6538 GCA_031427535.1 Bdellovibrionales bacterium
AGCGTTCTCATGGATGGATGCTCTACGCATACCGCTCACTGCAGTTATTACGTCCGTATCTTATTCACAAATAAACCAACTTTGCTTAAAGTGGTCTTACTTTTTGAGTCGCCTCAACGATAGATCTATATTCAGCGCTAAATTCTTCCATCAGCACTTCTGCAAATTTTTTCGGATTAACTTTTAAGTCTTCTAAGCAGCACGTAGCTACCGGTGTGCCTTCGTTTTTTATATTAATCCCAAGGTGAATCATGCACGAAACAGCTGACCCGGACGTTATTGAAATAGTAAGCTTCAACGCATTTTCTTTTTTGTCTAAGTAAAGGTCATCACCTTCACGCCATAACTTCTTGGTTTTTAGCATGCTTGAGGTCGAATTCAAAATATCTTCAGCAATTGAAACCAAAAGTCGCTGTAAGCTTACAGCCGTCATCAAATTTTGCTGAAATAGCTCGACGATAAAGTGTAGCATCGAATCTGCTTCTATTTTGGCTTTTGCTACCAGATCTTCGGCATCAATCATTTTTTCAAAACTAACATGGCAGGCGCCTTCAAAGGCCACAATCGAATCGCCATGCACGTTGTGGTTCATGTAACTGTACAGTGGGGCTAACTGTGATCCATCATAATTTGTTTTCTGTGATATATACTTAGTCTTCATTGTTTTCCTATTTCTGCAAAGTTCCCTAAGGCATCGATGCGGGAAAGTTTAAATGCTCGTTTGGCACGTTGGCATGATTCACATAGGCCACACCATTTTTCTTCGTCTAAATAACATGGCCAGATATCATTAAATGGCAGCTGTAGCCCCGCACCTAATTTTGCAATGTCTGGTTTCGTCATGCGAATCGTGTAACACTTCACGTCAACTTGGTTCGCTGTCGAAAACGAAAACGATTTCCGCGTAGCGCGAATAAAATCAAAGCTATTGTCAGGAAAAGTTGAGGCCTCTTCCGCATTAAAGCCGGGAATGATGTACTTAGCCTTTAAACTTTCTGCAAAACTAGCCGCAATATTTAAAAACACGCCATTGCGGTTTGGTATCCATACCGCGCGCGCCGTTTTTTCAGAGGTCGCTTGATTATCCATGGCGATTTGCCGGCCCTTTGGAATAATTCCATCAGCATGGGTTAAACCTGATTTTTCCGAGTGGCTTAAGCCAAGGCAAATCGACGACAACATGGGGCACATTTTTTGCGTCCGCTAGCTTTTTTGATTTTTCTATTTCTTTTAAAGCCGCACGTTGTCCGTAATTAAACGTCAGCGCAAGCGGAACTTCAAATTCCCTAAGGGCTGCGAAAAAATTAACACTTGAATCTAGCCCTGCAGAAAGTAAAATGACTGCTTTATCTTTCATGCTAATTTTAAGTCCTTTACCAAAAGTTGGATTGTTTTTTGACCGTTAAAGTAATTCCACTGTAGTTCGGCTAAAATATGGTAATGACTACCGGCCTTGGTTATTTCTTTAAGCTTGGGCGTCGGCGAAAATAGCAAAGCATCAACTTTACTTTGTGCCAAATCATTACCACTTAAACTTAATTTTAAGTGGCCGCCTTTTAATTCTTTAACGCTAGCCACTTTTACCGAATGAATTTGTAAAAGCGGAACATGAAAACCCATACCGTAGGGGCCGATGAAATCGTGCCACTTCATCGCATGCGCATTTATTTCTGTAATATCTGCAGTGGTATCAAAATCGAGCTGCACGGGTTTCGGAGCCGTTTTCATAGCCGCAAAATGCTGCTTTAAAAATTGCAGAAAGTGTTCCTCATTGGTTTCATGCAGTTCAAAGCCGGCTGCGGCCGCATGCCCTCCGAATCTATTAAGTACAGTTTCGCTAGCCTTAAGCGCTTCAACTAAACTTATCGACGAGCCATTGGGCGCACGGCTGCTACCAACGATCATGCCTTCGGAATTTTTAGAGCCAACAAAAGCCGGACAATTAAAATGCTGACTTAACTTTGTGGCAATCAAACCAATCACGCCACGGTGAAACAAATCTGACGACACAAAGACAAAATCTTTTTCGCTCCAATCGGCCAACATCTCAAATGCCTTTGCTTCGGCGTCTCCTTGAAGGCTTTGTCTGGTCTGATTATTTTCAAGTATGTGCGAAACCATATCCTGAGCTTTTTTAAAATCAGTTTCTAAATATATTTGTGCAGGCAGCACATTATTTTCTAACCGAGATAAGGCATTCAACTTAGGCGCAAAGCGAATGGCCACATCCTGAGACGTTAATTCGCGTGAATTTAATTTTAAAGCTTCTAATAGCGTGCGTAAGCCAGGTCGTTTTGTTTCAGCAAGTGCCACTAGGCCATGCTTTACTAGCACACGGTTATCATGAATTAGCGGAACCATGTCTGTGACAGTGCCTATACAAAAAAATTCGAGCACTTCCTTTAAATCCCATTCTTTTTTTGGCAGTGCTGCATCTTCAAAAAACGCGCGTTTTAGTGCCCGCAAAAGGTAAAACGCCACACCCGCACCACACAAATAGCCAAGTCCTGATCGACAGGCTTTTTGATTAGGATTTACGACCACGTAGGCGTTTGGCAAGGTTTCAGCGGGTAAGTGATGATCTGTTAGAATGACGTCAACGCCAAGTTCATTTGCGCGTTCAAAAGCTTTAAATGACGTGATACCGACGTCGACTGTTACAATCAGTGATATTCCCAAGTGCTGCAGTTCGGTAACGGCATCGGCATGAAATCCGTAGCCTTCCGATAGCCTTTTTGGCTGGTAGTAGGCCACGTGTTTAAAGCCCAGATTTTCTAAACCGATTTTTAGGATAGCTAATCCACTGGTGCCGTCTAAATCGAAATCGGCATAGATACAAATTTTTTCATCATTCTTGAAAGCCTGAACCAGCCGAGTAACGGCCTTTTCCATTCCCAACATCAGGTTAGGATCAGAAAGCCCGCTTAGCTTTGGTTGCAATAAATTTTCTAAATTATCCTGTGTTATTTCACGCGAGGCCAGCACGCGCGCAATAATATCCGGAAAGGGTCCTGTAGGCTTTGGAGTTTGAGATTCTCTCAGTTTCCAAATTTGCATTTAACCCTTCCCGTGGCTTGCCTTATAGCTAAGTAGTAGCTTAGTAAAAACTAAGCCTTCTGCGGCGACATGTTAAGCTTATCCATAATTAAGATTAACGGAGCTGCTACGTAAATAGAAGAGTATGTTCCAAAAAACACACCAATACAGATTGCAAATGCGATGTCTGAAACAACGCCACCAGCAAAAAGGTAAAGACACAATGCAGAAACAAAAACTGTTCCTGAGGTAATCAACGTTCGCACGAACATGTCGTTGATGGCTTTATTAATAATAAAACCTAATCCGCGACCCTTATATGTCACTTCCATTTCACGGATACGGTCAAAAACCACGATCGTGTCATTCAGTGAATAACCGATCAAAGTTAACATGGCGGCTAGAATTGGAACGTTTACTTCCTTACCAACAAGCACGAAAATGGCCAATGTGATGATCACGTCATGCGCTAAACAAACGACTGCGCCCGGCGAATACTTATAATCAAACCGAATAGCTACGTAAATTAAAATGACCAGTAAACAATAGAAAACTGCTAAAAAGCCATTTCGTTTTAGTTCCGCCCCAACTTGCGGACCAACACTATCAACGCGGCGGATATCGGGGCCAGCACTTGCGAAATCTTTATTGATAAGGTCACGAACTTTAACAATAGACGCACTTAAAAGTTCGTTTGTTTCTTTATCTGTAGCAGCTGTAGCCCCTTGAAACCGGATAATGAATTCATTACCTTCACCAAAAGCCTGCACGCCAATGTCACCTAAACCAAGTGTTGATACCGAATTACGAACTTGATCTATGCTAACTTGATCGCGAAATTTAACTTGAATTTCAGTTCCGCCTTTAAAATCAATTCCATAACTGATCCCGCGAACTGCAATAAAAATTAAAGAAGCCACAACAAGAAGTAATGAAATTCCGCCGAACAGTCCAATACGACCTACAAAATCAAAACGTCCGAAATTTAAGTTGTCGTTATCTGTTTTATTTCCTGACATATTTCCCATCCTACACCGAAATTTTCTGCACGCCAAAACGGTGCACTAAATTGTCTACAATCACTTTTGAAACAAACACATTCGAAAATAAAGTTGTCACAATACCAATAAGTAACGTCACCGCAAAACCGCGAACCGGTCCGGTTCCAAAATAAAGTAAGATAATTGCTGTTGCAGCGACTGTGATATTAGAATCTAATATGGCAGACATGGCTTTTGAATAACCTTCAGCAACGGCAGCTTTAACTGTTGCGCCTTTATGAAATTCTTCTTTTATTCTTTCGTTAATTAATACGTTGGCATCAACCGCAAATCCTACCGTTAATGCCATACCTGCAATTCCGGGTAAAGTCAGTGTTGCACCTAACGACGCAAGTAATGCAAACACACAGATGATATTAATGACTAAGGCAACCGTTGATACCACACCCATAGATTTATAATAAATAATCATAAACAAAATAACTAAAATAGATCCGATGTAAGATGCGACTTTAGCGCGGTCTAAAGCGTCACGACCTAGTGATGGTCCAACCCGGCGCTCTTCTAACTGCTCCAGTGCTGCAGGCAGCGAGCCCGCGCGAAGGGCCGTTGAAATTAATTTGGCTTCGTTCATGGAATCGTCGCGGCTGCCGCTGTTTCCTAAAGTGATGACGGCCTGCCCGTTCGGAATTTTTGTATTAATTTTTGGCGCCGTTTTTACCACTTTATCTAACACCACAGCCATTTGTTGATTAATGTGTTTTTCAGTTAGTTCGCCGAATTTAACAGCTCCTACTGGATTGAACCGAATTGAAACTTCGGGTTCGCCGTACTGCCCGAAACCAACGGACGCATTATCTAAAAAATCACCGGTTAAATCTGTATCGGTTTTTAATAGATACGGAACAGAACCAACTTCCATTGATTTAGCATTTTCAGATTTTTCAAAATAAATAGCCGTTTTAGCAGGTAACTTCGACTGCAAATCAGCGTTCAAACGGGTCACGTACTCGGTGTATTTAAGCGACGCCATCGTGTAGGTCCCCGCTTTTTCGGCCTCGTCGATTAACTTTCGTAATTCTTCCTGTGATTTCTCGTATGATACGATCATAAAATCTAATTTTGCAGTGGTATTGATCAGCTGCTTGGCTTTTTCAGCGTCAGCCATCCCAGGAAGCTGTACCAAAATACGATCGGCACCTTGCTGCGTGATCGAAGGCTCGGCCACACCAAATTCATCAATACGGTTTCGTAAAGTTTCAATGGCTTGACGAATTACGTTTTGCTTTTGTTCGATCAAAGTCGCATCGAAATATTTCAGTTCAACTTTTTCCGCGCTACTTGAAACAATTTGCAAATCAGTTGGGTAGGCCTTTTGGATGTAGGCTTCTACTTTTTTTGCGTCTTCAGTGCTTGAAACCAAAACATTAAATTCACCAGCTTTGGCGTTTTTCATGTCGAAGTCTTTAATGACCACACCTTCTTTTGCCACTTCGGATTTAATTACTTGGGTCTGTCTAAGTATTGTTGTTGCGACAACGCTATCGACATCAACACCCATAACTAAATGTAAACCACCTTGAATATCTAATCCGTAATTTAATTTTTTTGCTGGCCACCAGCCAACTTTATTGACGTCGACAAAATTCGTAACAATTAAAATTAAAGCTAAAACGACACCAACGACTGCAGTCCATGTGCGTGAGCGAATACCTTCCATGATTACTTTCCCTCTTTCTTATCTTGCAAAACAGCTTGCGACGTTACAACTTGTGCGCGTAAAACTTTGATCTGCACGTTGTTCGCAATTTCAAGCGTTGCCAATTTATCTGTTAAGGCAGCAATACGACCTAAAATTCCTGAAGCTGTAATCACTTGGTCCCCAACTTTTAGACCAACTAAAAATGTTTGCGTTTCTCTTTGCTTTTTGGCTTGTGGCCGAATTAAGAAAAAATAAAATACGGTGATAATCACGATGAATGGCACAAATTGCATCCAAGCAGGAGCCGCGGGTTGGGCTGCGACGGCGGTGGTAGCTTCAGTGGCCTGTGCAAATGCGGACTGATTTGCAAAAAGAAAAAGATGAGCGAACAAACTATATGAAAACAGATTCATGGTATTCCTTCCAAAACGGTGTCAAATTTGAAATGTCGAAACAAAATTGAACACTTAAACGCATTTTTGATCAACTGTTATGATGAGATATCTTTATCAGATCTTACGAATCGCGTTAGGCAGTCGTCGCGAAACTGTGGCCAGCGATCCTGTTCAATCGATTCGCGAACCCGCTCCATCAGCTTCATGTAAAAGTAAATGTTGTGAATGGTGTTCAGCCTTGAGCCTAATATTTCACCACTTAAAAATAAATGTCTTAAGTAGGCTTTTGAATAATTCGTGCACGTATAACAATCACATTCAGGATCAAGTGACGTAGCATCTTCGCGGTACTGCTGTCTTTTAATACTAACCTTACCCTGCCACGTAAATAGGGTGCCGTTTCG
>JANPNP010000249.1:0-1847 GCA_031427535.1 Bdellovibrionales bacterium
CAAGAAAGACTCGTAAGACTTTTTCTGCAATTGAATCAGATTTGGGATTTCAATAACTTGTTTATTTTTTGCAAAGGATTTTCGAATTCGTAGATTCGATGCCGTTACGGGAGTCTTGTTCATTCATTCTCCTGAATTATGTCTTAGTTGGTGTTTTCAATAACAACTAAAAAAATAGTGAAGTTTCGCTTCGGGGGGAAATCTTCAAGGCCCACATTAAATCTTCGTAAAACAAAACGCAAAAAACCACAGTCGCGGTTAAGCGGCTGTGGTTATATTAAATTTCTGACACTTACTTAACAGTAACTTTTGCGCCAGCGGTCTCAAGAGCTTTTTTGATCTTGTCTGCTTCTTCTTTAGTTACGCCTTCTTTAACGGCTTTTCCGCCAGCTTCAACTAAACCTTTTGCTTCAGCTAAACCTAAACCAGTGATCGCACGAACTTCTTTAATCACGTTAATTTTGTTTGCGCCAGCCTCCATCAGGATTACGTCGAAAGCAGTTTGTGCTTCAACAGCAGGTCCAGCAGCAGCAGCGGCAGCAGCAGGAGCCGCGGCCGAAACGCCCCACTTTTCTTCTAAAGTCTTTACGAGTTCAGCGATTTCTAAAACTGTCTTGCCTGATAATTCTGTTACTAATTGTTCGTTTGATAAAGCCATTTTCATTTCCTTCTAATTATAATTAATTAAGTTTGTGGTGCAGCAGCTTCTGTAGCTGGCGCAGCGTCTGTAGTAGCGTCTTTTGTAGCGTAAACATTCATTAAGCGTACTAATCGAGCCGATGGCTCTTTCAATAGACATAAGAACTGTGCACGTAATTGATCTTTTCCAGGTAATGTCGCCAAGAACTTGATTTTGTTTGCATCAAGGGCTTCGCCGTCCATAACTCCTGTTTTGATCTTTAGTGCTTCAACATCTTTTCCGAAATCAGCCAATGTCTTTGCGACGCCAACAACTTCATTGAATGCAAATACGATCGCATTTGTACCCTTCATTGTTGAATCGAAAGCCGAACTGATCGTTGGATGATCTTTGAACGCGCGCTTCGCTAGTGTATTGCGCACTACCTTCATCTCAGACTCTGCAGCGTGAAGCTTTTTACGTAACGATGTTACTTGCTCCACTTTCATGCCCTTAAAGTCTACGACAAAGGCACCTTTAGCTTTAGCTAATTTCTCAGAGATCATTTTGATGTCTGTATCTTTATCAGCTCTTAACATATCGGAACCTCCCTTCGTGAGTTTTAAGAACGTCCGTCTCGAGTGGCCTGAAAATGAAGACGAATTTCTTCTTTTTCAAATTACCTCCGCTTATTGCACCTTTAGAATGATAAAGACGCTTTCAGCTAAGAGACCAGCTTTCACCGACGCTCTAGTTTAAAAAATTAATCTTCAGACGCACCCATTGCTTCATTAGCATCAAGCTTTACGCCTGGGCCCATTGTTGAAGCGACAGATAATGTACGCAAATAAACACCTTTTGACGTTGCAGGCTTCGCTTTAAGAATAGCACCCATGAACGCATCAAAATTGTCTTTTAGTTTTTGCGGGCCCATTGATTTACGACCGATAGAAGCGTGGACAATACCAGCTTTATCAACGCGGAAATCTAATTTACCTTTTTTCTCTGCAGTCACTGCTTCGCCAACATTCATCGTAACAGTTCCAACTTTAGGATTTGGCATTAAACCACGAGGTCCAAGTACCTTAGCCACTTTTGAAACGGTCGCCATCATATCCGGAGTTGCAATACACTTATCGAATTCAAGCCAGCCCTCGTTGATTTTAGCAACAAGGTCATCGGCACCCACGAAATCAGCGCCAGCATTTTTTGCCTCGAGCTCTTTCGG
>JANPNP010000250.1:0-17231 GCA_031427535.1 Bdellovibrionales bacterium
TTTTTCATACTATAAATTCGTTTATCGAGCGTAAAAAACAGGTTATTTTGGCCAGCGATCGCATGCCGAAAGATATTTTGACCTTAGAAGATCGTTCTAGAACGCGCTTAGAGCGTGGGTTAATCGCTGATATCACAATGCCGGACTTAGAAACTCGTATAGCTATTCTGCGCTACAAATCAGAAAATTTTAATTTAAGAATTTCTGAGGAAACCATACAGTATATTGCAAAAATTTCAAAAAAGTCGATTCGTGAATTAGAAGGAAACCTTAAAAAAATAAAGATGTATTCCGAACTTCAGGGTCTTAGCATAAATATTGAGCTTGCAAGAAAAGTATTAGCCCATCACGAAAACACGGTCACAATTACAATTGAAGAAATTCAGCGCATAGTTTCGGAATTTTATAAAATCCGAATTACCGATCTGAAATCTACTGGCCGCGCGCGTCAAATTGTAGTGCCAAGACAAATTGCTATGTATCTGATCAAGAAGTTTTTGGATAAATCTTTGGTCGATATTGGGCGCGCTTTTGGAGGCAGAGATCATACAACTGTGATCAACTCATTGGAAAAGGTCGAATCTCTACAATCAAAAGATGCTCAATTTAAGAATGATATCGATGAGTTAATCAACATTATCCACAATATTACAGGATTGTGATTGTGGATTGTGGATACGCGTGTTGATAAGCACGTGTATTAAAATGTGGGAAAGGTTAACCCCATTTTTGGCCAGTATTTGAATGGTAATCTCGATTGAGTTTTCCACGAACAAAGGTTAATAGTTTCAATTGCTTAGTAGAATTCTTAGATTACCAACGGCCCTACTACTACTACTACTTATATATATTAATATTATTAGGAAAAAGAAGAGATGAAAATAGAGATACAAAAAAAAGATTTATTAAATCTATTAAGCCGTACTCAGAATATTGTAGAAAAAAGAAATACAATGCCCATTCTAGTGAACGTTCTTCTTGAAGCTCAAGGAAGTGTCCTGAAGGCTTATGCTACGGATCTAGAAGTAAGCCTTACTGATACCGCACCAGCCCAGATTAAAGATGCTGGTAAAGTTGCAGTGAGCGCTAAGAGCCTATTTGAAATTACTAAAGAATTATTCGACGGACCTATTCAACTTTTTAAAAAAGAAAACAATTGGCTAGAAATTAAACAGGGAAAGTTTTTATCTAAAATAATTGGAGTAGCTGCGGACGAGTATCCAGTCTTCCCAACATACAACTCAGAAAATTTTTCTAAGATTAATGCTGCTGAATTTAAAATGATGATCGATAAAACAATATATAGCGTTTCAAATGATGAAACTAGATATCACTTGAACGGTGTATTTTTCGAATCTTATGAAAAAAACAGAATTACAATGGTTGCAACAGATGGCCATCGCTTAAGTATGATAAAGAAAAGTTTTAAAGATTTAAATTTTACAGAAAAAATTGGTGTTATTATTCCTAAAAAAGGTTTGTTCGAAATTAAAAAATTGATTGAATCAACTGTAGAAGATGTCTTTATCGCAGTCGAAGGGTCACAGTTTATATTAAAATCAGGTTCTAGTATTTTGATGATTCGCTTAATTGAAGGTAAATATCCCAATTATCAACAGTTTATTCCACAGAAGCTAACTCATAAAATAACAGTGCCGCGAGAATCAATTTTGTCGTGTTTGAAGCGGGTTTCATTATTAGCAAATCAAAAGTCAAAAGCCATACTTATGCATTTCAACGAGGACCGTCTTGAAATCACTTCAAATAATCCCGAGCTTGGTGACGCCAAAGAAGAATTAGACATCAACTACAAGGGTCCTGAGCTTAAAATAGGTTTTAATGCACGGTACATTGAGGATGTTTTAAAAAATATCGAACAAGATAATGTTGAATTCGAATTAAATGACCAGTTGTCACCAGGTGTTTTAAAGCCTGCAGATAATTCAGATTATTTAAATGTCGTCATGCCAATGAGAATTTGATTCAAGAAAGATTCTTATGAAAATTCGTCATGCAAACATTACGAATTTTCGTAATTTAGAAACATTGCAAATTGATTTTTCTGCCAGGCTAAACATCTTTGTCGGTGAAAACGGCCAAGGAAAAACAAATTTACTTGAAGCCATATATCTAATCGTTGAAGGCGAAAGCTTTCGCTATTCACGTAACGATACTTTAATTCAAGAAAATAAGAGCGAAGCGCTTTTAAAATGTTTTATTGAAAATAAAAATTTAGATTATAATTTACGAATTCATTTAACTGCAAAATCTAAAAGTTTTCTTTTGAACGAAAAAAAAACCACTCAGATTAAGGCGGATTTACCGCCGGCCATTTTATTTTCTCCGGAAAGTTTGAACAGCATAAAGGAAAGTTCTGATCATCGGCGACAGTTGTTAGATCAGGTTTTAGTGCAAACGTATTCTTACGGAAAGCGACTGGTTTCTGAATTTAAGAAAGTACTTAAAACCAGAAATAAAATCTTAAAAGATATAGCTTTTGAAAAAATGGAACGCGAGATGGGCATTCAAACTTTGGAAAGTTTGAACCCAATCTATTTTAAATTGGCTGCAGAACTTACGTATTTCAGGCTGCAGGCACTAAAAAGCATCAAGCCTGAAGTGCAAGAAACACTTGCAAAAATTCATACGGAATCCAGCGCCATCTTTGATTTTAGTTATATTATTTCAGATCGCAGTTTTAAAGATGAAACAGCCGCCGAAATACATGACTTTTTGCATAAACGTCATGCAGATCTAGCGGTTGCCGAGCTTAAAACGGGGGCCTCATTAGTTGGCCCGCAAAAGCACGATGTGGTTTTCCTATATAACGGAAAAGACTCACGATTTTTTTGTTCGCAAGGGCAGCAAAGATCTATCATATTAGCTTTCAAAATGGCTCAAATTGTGTATCATTATAGGGTTCACGGATTTTATCCAATCTTGCTTTTAGATGATGTTTTATCCGAGCTTGATTTGACCAAACAAGAGTCGCTTATTTCGGCCTTGAATCAAATCGAAACTCAAACGTTTGTTACGACAACCGACACATCAATATTGAAAAAGCTGCGTATGGAAAAAAGTCAGGTGTTTCATGTCCACGCAGGCAAAGTTTTAGAACAGATTTATTAAAAAGATTTAATAAATTCCTAAACCTCATTGTGGATAAAGCTGTGATTTATGTTGAAATCTTTTTTACGAAGCAAGGAGTACTCGTGGCAGATGTTAATAGTACGCACGTTGACGAAAACAAAGCGTACGGCGCAGATGATATTCAGGTTCTTGAGGGTCTAGAGGCCGTTCGTAAGCGCCCGGGCATGTACATCGGAGACACCACAATTCGTGGTTACCATCACTTAGTGTATGAAATTGTTGATAACGCGGTCGACGAGTCCCTAGCGGGCCACTGCAAGCGAATTATAGTTACTATTCACACAGATGGCTCGCTATCTGTAGATGACGACGGCCGTGGCGTTCCGGTTGGTCCACATAAATCAGGAAAAGATGCCCTTGAGGTTGTCTACACAGTTCTTCATGCTGGTGGAAAATTTGAAGGTTCTGCATACAAAGTTTCTGGCGGATTGCACGGGGTTGGCGCCTCTGTCGTGAATGCGCTTTCTATCCGCTGTCAGGTAGAGTCTCATAAAAATGGAACGCATTACCGACAAGTTTACTCTAAAGGTATTCCGCAAACGCAGGTTGAAAACTTGGGCCCTACAACTCGTAAAGGCACCGTCGTCACTTTTAAACCTGACACTGAAATATTTAAAGAAGTCGGCGTCGAATTCGACACTACGACTCTTACGAATCGTTTTCGTGAAATGGCGTTTTTAAATGCCGGCCTTCACATCTGTCTTATTGACGATCGCAATGGCAAAAAATTTGATTTTCAATATGCTGCCGGAATTGCCGAGTTCGTTGTTTACTTAAATCAATCTAAAAAATCAATTCACAGCGATGTCGTTTATTTTAAAGGTGAAAAAGATCAAGTCGAAGTTGAAATTGCAATGCAGTGGAATGATTCTTATACAGAATCTATTTACTGTTATGCCAATAATATTAATACACACGAAGGCGGCACGCATATGGTCGGCTTTCGTGGGGCGCTGACGCGCTCAACAAATACCTATGCCACTCAAAAGGGTTTGCTGAAAGACTTCAAAGAAGGCATTGAGGGCGAAGATATCCGCGAAGGATTAGCCGCAATTATTTCTGTAAAAGTGCGCGAGCCCTTGTTCGAGGGCCAGACAAAGACAAAATTAGGCAATGCCGAAGTAAAAGGTATTGTTGAATCTTTAGTAAATGAAAAATTGGCCGACTGGTTTGATCGCAACCCAGGGAATGCTAAAACAATTGTTACAAAATGTGTTGAAGCTGCACGGGCACGTGATGCGGCCCGAAAAGCCAGGGACTTAACCCGTCGTAAAACAGCACTTGATGGTGGCTCGCTTCCTGGAAAAATGGCCGATTGCCAAGAGCGCGATCCAGCAAAATGCGAATTGTACTTAGTCGAGGGAGACTCGGCCGGAGGATCAGCAAAAATGGCACGGGATCGAAAGACTCAAGCCGTGTTGCCATTAAAAGGTAAAATCTTAAACGTTGAAAAAGCGCGTTTTGATAAGATGTTATCAAATGAAGAAATACGCATGATGATTTCCGCACTTGGTACTGGAATTGGAAAAGACAACATCGATGTTGGAAAAATCCGCTATCATAAAGTTATCATCATGACAGATGCCGATGTGGATGGATCACATATTCGAACACTGCTGCTAACGTTTTTCTATCGACAAATGCCTGAGGTTTTAGAAAAAGGTTACATTTACATTGCACAACCACCGTTGTACCGCGCAAAAAAAGGCCAAGCTGAAACCTATTTGAAAGATGAAGTTGCGCTGACAGAGTTTTTACTGAAGACCGGGCTAGACTCATTTCAAATTAAAGGTAAAAAAGTTGAGTCTGTGGAAATGCGCGAAATGGTAATAAGCATCCAAAAATTTTATCGCTTGTTAAAAGTTTCATCGAAAAAATATGATCCCGATGTGCTTTATTTCGCCTTAACAAAGGTTTCAAACTTAGAAGAAATTCTAAAAAGCGAATCTAAGTTAGCAAGCATGTTTGATGATTTAAAGGCGTGGATTACTGCAAACCCAACACTAGGAATTACCGACATTTCAACCACGATAACCACCGAAGATGGAAAACCAAAAGCCACAGTTGAAACCACTCGGTATGCCGAGCGTACATCAACTGTGTTAACACCAGATCTAACAAATGCCTCTGAGATTATCGAGCTTGTAACATTATGGAAAGCTATTCAAAAAACATCACTGCTTCCCGCAACTATCGAACAGGGATCAGAAGAACATTCATTTGAAAACTACTATGATTTGTACGAACACGTTATGGAGTCTTCGAAAAAAGGAATCTACATTCAGCGCTACAAGGGTTTAGGAGAAATGAACCCAGAACAGTTGTGGGATACAACCCTGAACAAAGAAAATCGTCACTTGTTGCGCGTAACTATCGATGACGCTGTTGCAGCCGATGAAACATTTAGCGTTTTAATGGGCGAGCAAGTTGAGCCGCGCCGAAAATTTATTAACGACAATGCGCTGTTAGTGCGCGCGTTGGATGTGTAGGGATGAGCATGGATAATAATGAAGTCAAAGGCGTAACCAATGTTGATATCAACAAAGAAATGCGCGAAGCCTATTTACAATACTCAATGTCAGTTATCGTTGGGCGCGCCCTACCCGATGTTCGCGATGGCTTAAAGCCAGTTCATCGTCGTATTTTATTTGCGCAACACGAACTAAGCAACACCCACGATAAGCCGTACAAAAAGTCGGCTCGTATTGTCGGCGACGTGATCGGTAAGTATCATCCACACGGTGACTTAGCTGTCTACGAAACCATGGTTCGTATGGCGCAAGATTTTTCTTTGCGCTATCCGCTTATTGATGGACAAGGAAACTTCGGTTCTATCGACGGAGATTCGGCCGCGGCATCCAGGTATACTGAAGTGCGCATGACCCGCCTGGCTGAAGAGTTACTTGCTGACATTGAAAAAGAAACGGTTCCTTTTGGACCCAACTATGATGACTCGTTAGAAATTCCATTAGTTTTGCCAGCAAAATTTCCGAATTTACTAGTAAATGGTGCTTCGGGAATTGCGGTTGGTATGGCTACAAACATTCCGCCGCACAACCTGGGTGAAGTTATTGATGGCTGCATTCACTTGATTCAAAATCCAAATTGTGAAATTGAAGAGCTTATCGAAAGAATTCCTGGACCAGATTTTCCAACGGCAGGTCAAATTGCGGGGCGATCAGGAATTTTGCAGGCCTATAAAAAAGGTCGCGGAATTATTACTGTTAAAGCAAAAACCGATATTGAAACAAAAAAAGATCACGAAGAAATCATTGTTAATGAACTTCCGTACCAAGTTAATAAAGCAAAGCTTATTGAAACTATTGCCGATTTGGTTCGCGAAAAAACAGTCGAAGGCATTTCAGACATTCGTGACGAATCGTCCCGCGAGGGAATGCGAGTCGTCATTGTTTTAAAGCGCGGCGAAAATGCGTCCGTTGTGCTGAACCGCCTGTTGAAACACACCCAGCTGCAAGTTAGTTTTGGTATTAACATGTTGGCGCTTGATTCAAAAAATCAGCCGATCACTTTTGATTTGAAAAAAATGCTTGAAGCTTTTGTTGATCACCGACGTGACGTTGTTACCAAGCGATCTATTTTCGAATTAAAGAAAGCACAAGAGCGCGCGCACATACTTGAAGGCTTGAAAAAAGCTTTAGATCAAATAGATGCAGTTATTGCGACAATTAAGGCATCTAAAGAGCCGCAAATTGCGCGTGAAGCATTGGTTGCAAAGTTTGACTTTAGCGAAAGACAAGCAGTTGCAATTTTAGAAATGCGTTTGCAACGTTTAACGGGCCTTGAGCGCGACAAAATATTGAACGAACTTGCTGAACTAGTTAAACAAGTTGAATGGCTTAAATTTATTTTAGCCGATGTAAAAGAAATTTATAAAATTATCGTAGCAGAGCTTGAAGATATTAAGAAAAAATACGCAGATAAGCGCCGCACTGAAATTACGGGCGACTTAACTGATATTGAAGACGAAGACTTAATTCAAGACGAGCCCATGATTGTTACCGTGACAAACACAGGCTACATTAAGCGTATTTCTACTGAAGAATACCGCGTGCAAAAGCGCGGCGGCAAAGGACTTAAGGGCATGGAAACCCGCGAAGAAGATTACGTGACCGACCTATTCACGGCATCGACAAAGACGCAGCTTTTAGTTTTCACAGATAAAGGAAAAGTTTACTGGTGTAAAGTTCACCGTTTGCCACTTGGCAGCCGAACATCAAAAGGAAAATCTTTAGCCAACGTTGTGAACTTAACAGCCGGCGAAAAAGTAAAAGCAATTTTACCAATCGATGTGTTTAGTGAAAACCAATATGTTGTACTAATTACTGAAAAAGGAATTATCAAAAAAACATCACTAGATGCATTTTCGAACCCGCGCCAAGCAGGAATTATTGCCCTAACTACCGATCTTGAAGATCAGGTAGTTGCGGCTAAGATTTCTGATGGTTCAAGTGATATTTTTATCGCCACCAAAGAAGGAATGTCGATTCGCTTTAATGAAGAGGACGTGCGTGGAATGGGTCGTTCGGCCCGCGGCGTGAAAGGCGTAACCCTTTCAAAAGAAGATGCTGTTGTGGATATGATCGTGCTTGAAAAAGACACGAAAGATACAATCCTTATGGTAACTTCGAAAGGTTACGGTAAGCGTTCTGAAGTTTCTGAGTACCGCACACAAGGTCGTGGCGGCGTCGGAATTATCACGCAAAAAACGACAGATAAAGTCGGCGTTGTTATTGGAACCAAAAAAGTTTCAGCAAATCACGAATTAATTTTATCGACTGACCAGGGTCAAGTCATACGCATGAAAATTTCAGACATTTCTGTTTTAGGCCGAAATACTCAGGGTGTGCGACTGATCAATTTAGATGAAAAGCAAGAGGTCGTATCAGGACTTGCAGTTATTGAAGATGAAGATAAAGCTGGCGAAGAAGTACACTAATACTTTTTTTAAATTGCAATGGCAGATGGCGCTGATCGTAGGCGCCATTGCCTTTTTTACACTGACGGCATGAACGCCGCAGTCTGATAAGTTGTATAACGAAGCCTACAAAGAGATTGAAAACGGACACTTTCGAATTGCCATTAGTCTTTTAGAGCAATCTGCCAAGCTTGAAAAAAATGATAAAAAAAAGACAAAGGCCCTAGTCGAGGCGGCGCGGATATCGCGATTTGAAATTCAAGATTTTGAGCGCGCGATACGACTGTACCGTGAAGTGATATTAAAATCTCAGGACTCAAAACAGCGCATCAATGCACAAGAAGCGGTAGCAGAAATTAACCTTGAAAACTTGCAAAACTATAATCAAGCATTGAGCGAACTTCTTATTTTGGAACAACTTAACCTGAGTGTTGAACAGCAAGACAAGATTAAGCTTCGCATTGCTCAGGCACAATTTTTAACGGGCAATTCAACGACGGCTCTGGAATATGTCGATAGTGCCTTGAAAACGTCAAAGCAGGATCGGAAATTTTTTTTAAAATTAAAAGCAGAAGTTTTAATGGCTACCCGAAAACGCGACGAAGCTCTTTTGGTTTATGAAGAACTTCGAAAACTAGACGAAAAGTATTTTGCCGATGAAAACTTGTACATTGCAACCTCAATTGCCTTAGAAGAAAAAGAAGACTATGCATTGGCCTTAAGTTATCTAGAGAAATACCGCGCTAAAGTTAAAGACCTTTCCTATTTAGAACTGCGCGAAAAAAGACTTAAAGAGAAGGTCATAAATAAACCGCTATCTAAGGGACGTCGTAAATAATGAAAAAAAACAAGTATGTCATTTTTGCGGCGATTGGATTTGAGCTTATAGGCTTAGTATTGGCTGCAATTTGGATAGGAGGCTGGCTAGAAGAAAAAGGCCTTGGTGGAGCCCAAGCCATAGGCGTTGTGGTTTCATTCTTAATTTGGTTCGCGAGCTTAATTATAAAACTGAAGGGCCTGCGAGATGATTAAATTAGCGGCAGGCCTGTTGCTACTATACGTGTTAGTAATATCCGTATTACTCAACTTTATGATCGGGACTGAGGCGGCTTTTAGTTGTATTGCTGGCGGCCTGATCATGTTAGTAAACTTATTAGGTCTCTACTATGTCTGGAGTCGAATTTTTGCTAAAAAATCAATCGGGCTAGCAATTTTTATAATAGTATTAAAGTATTTAGGCCTTGGATATATTTTTTGGTCCTTATCAAGCTCGAATTGGCTTCATCCGACCGGCTTTGTTCTTGGATTAGCAACCGTATTTTTAGCGATACTAAGCATGACAGTGGTCAAAAGTTTTGTTAGAAAGCCTCTAAGTAAATAAATCAGTAACTAAAGATCAAAAAAAATGAGGACAGAATGCATTTTAATTGGACTCAATTAATCCCTGGCGTTGGCTACCTCTACACACACGTGGCGACATTAATTTTGGCATCAGTCCTAATTATGTTAATGGGAGTACGCGCCGTCGCGACTTTAGGAAAAGGTGAAGCCGCTGCCATTCCAACAAACAAGATTTCACTTCGTGGAATTTTCGAAGTTTTTACTGACCTTTTTGGCGGTTTAACAACTCAAATTATTGGGCATCATGGGCGCGCCTTCGCACCTTATTTCGCGTCTATTTTTACTTTTATTTTAATTAATAACTTGGTCGGCTTAATTCCGGGAATGAGTCCAGCAACAGAAAATTTCAACACCACCTTTGCCTTTGGTGTGTTTTCTTTTATAGCTTACAATGTTGTAGGCCTAAAGGAAGGTGGCATTGGATACTTGAAGCATTTCTTAGGACCTGTTTTGTGGTTAGCACCATTGATGCTAATTATCGAAATTATTTCTCATGTTGTTCGCCCCCTAACATTGGGATTGCGGTTGGCGAATGTAATGACAGGCGATCACGCAGTTATATCCGTATTCTTAGACATATTTCCTTTGGGGCCGGCAATTCCATTTTATGCGATGGGATTACTTGTAAGCACCATTCAGGCGTTCGTATTTACATTTTTATCAATGGTCTATGTAGCTCTTGCAACAGCTAGCGACCACTAATCAAAAGGAGAAATCATGAAAAAGGCATTTGTATTTGCAGTAACAGTATTGGCTTCAGTGGCAGCCTTCGCACAAGACGCATCTGGAGTTACTTCAGCTAGCGGTTTAGTAGCAATCGGCGCTGGTTTAGCAATTGGTCTGGCAGTTTTGGGCGGAACATCGGCTCAAGGTAAAGCGGCAGCAGCGGCTTTAGAGGGAATCGCGCGCAATCCAGCAGCAGCCGATAAATTGCTTACGCCATTAATTTTATCTTTGGCTTTAATCGAGTCATTGGTCGTCTTCGCATTCATCGTCGCATTCTTCAAAATTCCTGGAGAAAAATTCGGTTTCTAATATATTTAGAAAATTTGAATTTTAAAAAAGTCGGTACATATACCGGCTTTTTTTTGGCTTAATTACTTCCGCTTACAAATACTTGTTCACAACACTCATTATCGAATCTTGGATTCGGGCAAGACCTTCTGCGCTAGTTGATTCGAAACGCACAACAATAACAGGCTGCGTGTTCGAAGATCTTGCTAAAGCCCACCCATCAGGGAAACTGATACGAATTCCGTCAATTAAGTTAACGCGAATTTTCGGATCATTCAGAGCATTAAACTTTTCTTTTACTTTTTCTACGATAAGCACTTTCTTTTCTTCGGTCGTATCAATACGAATTTCAGGTGTGTTAAAAGCTTTAGGAAAACCTTCCAACAACTGAGTAATATTTTTACCAGTTTTCGCCAAAATTTCACAAAGGCGAAGACCTGCGTAAGGTGCATCGTCGTATCCGTAGTTTCGGTCTGAAAAAAAGATATGGCCACTCATTTCGCCGCCGAAAGGTGCCTTTTCAACTTTAATTTTTTCTTTTACTAAGCTATGTCCCGTTTTCCATAAAATGGGTTCGCCGCCGTGCTTTGCGATGTCGGCATACATCAGATCCGAACACTTTACATCACCGACTATTTTCGCGCCTTTGTTCGTTGCTAATATAGAGCGCGCATAGATTGTCATAAGCTCGTCACCGTAAATCATTTTACCGGCGTGATCTACAACACCGATGCGGTCCGCATCGCCGTCAAAACCAATTCCGGCGATTGCACCAGTTTCTTTAACTCGTTTGGCTAGATCTTTTAAGTTTTCCTCTACCGTGGGGTCCGGATGGTGATTGGGAAACATTCCATCTGGCTGCTCAAATAAAATTTCGGGGTCTAACCCGACAGCATTAAATAATTTTCTGGCGATAACCCCGCCGGCACCATTACCACAATCTAGAACCACTTTGACTGGCGCAATTGTGCCGAACTCTTTTTTGTAACGCGCTAAATATTCTGGGAAAATGTCGTAGTCTTTAACAGAGCCTTCACCGGTGATAAAATCTTTTTCCAGCATTATTTTTTTTAGCGCCTGAATTTCGTCGCCGAAAATTGTTGTTTTGCCTAAAGAAATTTTGAAGCCGTTAAAATTTGGTGGGTTGTGGCTGCCCGTGATCATGATTGCACCATCAAGATCTAGTTGGAAGGTAGAAAAATAACACATGGGGCTTGTAACAAGCCCCAGAACCGAAACTTCGGCGCCAGATTCTTTCATGCCTTGCGTGACCTTTTCCATAATTGGAATTGATGATGTACGCGCATCGTAACCCACCGAAAGCCGCATGTTTTTTTTGCCTGATTTTTTTAACACATAAGATGTGAACGCTTTTCCAAGTTGATAAGCAAAGTCTAAATCAAACTGCTGGTTGTAAATACCACGGATATCGTATTCGCGAAATATGACGGGTTCGAACATTGTTAACCTCGGGTTAGTTTTAAATTAAGTCGTATAGCATCTATCATAGACGCCGGATTTGCCAAGTTTTTATTATAGATGTCGAAGGCTGTACCATGATCTACGCTAGTTCGTACAAAAGGTAAACCAAGCGTTACATGCACGCCGCTATCTTGACCGTGAACCAGCTTGAATGGAATAAGCCCTTGGTCGTGATAAAGACAAACATAAACTGAATACTTGTCCCAGTTCTTTTTTAGAAATGCGGCATCGGGAACTAGCGGCCCAGAAATATCGTTTGATAATTTTTGACAACACTTCTTTTCGAACGTGCCAATCAATCCGGATTCGCCAGCATGGGGATTTAATCCTAGTAAACCAATATTTTTTTTAGACCCAGTTAACGCCTTTAATTGTCGTGCTGCTGTAAGAGCGCTATTTATGGTTTTTGAACTTAATCGCGCCGGTACCTTTTTTAAAGGGATATGATCGGTAGCTAGAAGTACGTTAAACTTATCGCCGATAAAAGCCATGTGCAGATTAGCCTTGGGACAAAGCTTGCGAAAAGCACCGGTGTGACCCATGAATTTAAAACCTGATTTTTTAATTAATGTTTTTGAAAGTGGACCTGTTGCCATGCTAGTAAGGTCACCCCGTAAACATGCCTTTGCAGCAGACAGGATCCAATGTGCTGCAGTATCTTCCAACGAAAGATCGATCAGCAAATTTTTTGGAACAGTTTTATTTTTGATCAGCTGGTTGACGTGGCTAAATGCTGCTTGTTCCGAGGAAAAAGTCAGTCTATAAAACTTTCGATCCAGCAATTTAAAAAAGCGTGGCTGCCTTATGGTTTGCAAGTGATCCCGGTACAGAAAAAATAATGTTTTATTTTGCGGGCCAATGTTTGAAAGCGCTTTGCAAATTACTTCGAACCCAATTCCTGTGGGATCGCCAGACGTCAGAGCAATTTTACTAAAGTGTGTTGTCGAAGTTTTTAATGTAGGCATCTTGTTTTTTCGATTCAAACCAATTCTTTAATTGGCGAGAAAAATTCTTTTCAATCAAAGAGGCCTTAATGGACTCTTTGTATTTTAGAAATTGAGGATCCACTGTCGTTTTTTTTGATAACAATTTAAAGATATGAAAACCTTGCTTGCTTCGAACTACGTCAGTGTAATCATTAACTGCAAGGCCGCTTACTGCGCGCTCAATTTCTGGGTTAAACTCCCCGGTTTTAAATGTACCAAGAACTCCATCTTTACTGGCAGAGCCATCTTCACTTTCTCGGTTTGCTATGACTTCGAAAGCCTCCCCGCCCTTTAATTTTTCAACTGCAGATTTAGCTCGCGCCAATGCGGCTTCGGGGGTCCCCTTGCGTGGATCAAAAAATATCTGTCCTATGGTGAATTCGTTTACATTCGGCGCGTAATTAGGATTTTTGGTTTGATATTCGCCGTAGGCATCTTCGTCAGTAATTCGCAGTTTTGAAACAATTTCAGATTCAAAAAAAGATTGGCGCTCTAGTTTGTTACGCAGAACGTCCTTGTAATCATCCATCGAAAAACCTTGTTTGCTAAGGTACGTGGAAAACTCGGGCCTAGTCATTTGACCGCGTTTTGCCATGACATTAATTTCAGTTTCGACGCGCTCGTTGCTAATCGAAAGCCCTTGGCGCTTAATTTCTGCAGCTATAAGTTTTTCACGAATCAAAAATTGCAACTGCGCCGCTCGGTTGTTTTTCAATGTATCAAGTTTTTCGCCAAGCAATAAAGATTCATCTATGGCGCCGGGCCTAGCTACACGCGCTTGCAGCTTTTTTATGTCAGACATTAAAATGACTTCGGAATTAACTGTAACGACGACTTTGTCGACGACCTCTTTGGCCGAGAGCGCAGTTAAACTTACCGAGACTGCAAACAAAAATAAAATTCTATGAGACACGTGTACCGCCCTATTTCTGTGCTGGCCCATCCTGAGTTTCGACGTACAGGCCATCAATGGCCTGTACGTTTTTAAAGACTTTATACTTTTTTATTTGTTCATCCAACCACGCAGAGAACTTTGCTGTCTGGCGCAACGCAATCACGTCGTTTTTTGCCCGCTCGCGCACCTCAGTAAATTGTTTTTGCCGCTGACTGCGCCGAGAGTCGATACGAAATATGTGATAACCATCTAGCAGCTTAAGTGGGGGTGAAATTTCCCCAGTGCGCATTTTGAACAAGCGCTCTAAATCACTGCTGGCGTCACGCTCGACCCAACCGTAGCTTCCTCCGAAAGACGCATCAGGACTCATTGAGAATTTTTTGACGATTTCCGGAAAGCTCTGCGTACGAGTCAGTTTTTTTACAATTTCAGCCTGGTTTTCATCCAAGACCAATACATGAGTAAGCTGCAAAGCTTCTTTCTGCTCGTAGTGATCTTTGTTGTTATTATAATATGAAAGCAGCTCTTCTTCAGAAGGAGTTGCTAGGCCCTGATTCATATGGGCAAAGGCTTTCTTACGTTTTAAACTGTGCTCGACTTGTTTTTTCCACTGCGAATATGCAATAGATTCTTCGGACAATGTTAAGCGAAAGCTTTTATCATCTGGATAGCCATTCTGTAGTTGTTTCAACTCTTTTTCAATTTCTGCGGCGGAAAGCTCTAGGCCTTGTTCTTCGAACCATATTAAAATTAAAGATTCGACAACAAAGTCAGAAATTATTTTCGATTTAAATTTTGTTAAAATAGCCGGGTCTTTTGCCGACAACGCATCTAAATTTTTTAATTTTGAAGCAAGAAGCTTCGAAAATTCTTGCGTGGTCATGCGATGGGCGCCAACTTCTACAACAGTTTTATTTAATACCCGATTAGAAAAAAAATCACAGCCCGGCAGCATGACGGAAAGACAAACCACGAAAAGAAAAAGCCCCGATCGCGCAGGGCTTTTTTTTGCAGAAGTTTTTAGAAAAAATTTATTCGACCAACTTAGAATTAACATTTATCTGATACTGCTTCTTTACACGGTTAAAAAATTCATCAAAAACAGCTTTTCTTTTATCATCAAAAACAGCCATACGGATTTCTCGTTTGGTAGCCTCTTCGTAGCCGCGGCGCCCAGTAAGTTTTAAAATGTGAAATCCAAAAGGAGTTTCTACCAGAGCAGGTGTTACTTCGTTAACTTTTAATGCGATCGCAGCATCGTAATACGTTGGTACCAGCGTAATTTTCGATTGCCAGCCAACATCTCCACCCAAATTTTTTGTTGTGGAATCATCAGAATAAAGCCTTACAAGTTCTTCGAAAGGTCGTTTTGACTTTTTAACCTCAGCTAAAATTTCATCGGCCCGCTTTTTTGCTTCGGCCCGCTGCTCGGTGGTCGCCCCCGGCTTTATTTCAATTAAAATATCAGATAAGCGAATTTGCGGGTTTTTAGCATACCAAGTCTTCATTTCGGCTTCTGACACTGAGTTTTCTTGTACTTTTTTGCCAAGTTCTTTTTCGAGCAAAGCCTTATACATTTCTTGATTAAAGCGATCTAAAACAATTGGGTCTTTATCTAATCCGCGCTTACGGGCCTCTTGCACGCCGACTTCGTAGCGCACTAAATCTTCTAAGAAAACTTTTTTTGCAGGAGGATTAACTAAAACCTGGGATGTTACTTCTGCATATTTTTTATTAAAATCATCCAGCGTTATCTTTTTATTTCCAACCGTAGCAACAACCTGCGATCCCGACTGCGCAAACGACACCGCCGAAACAAATAGTAAAATCGAAAGCAACCACTTCATAACAAACCAATCCTTTGTTGTATGATAGATACTAAAAATGTCTAATCTTAATGCTACAGTTACGAGCCAGTGCCGCCAAACAAATTGGTCGCATGCTGTCGCGCAGCAAAGAGTTGATTCTTCAGGGTTTTTGCTAAATCTGGACCTCTTGGATCCTGGTCCTTTGTCACCGGGCCCAGAGCTTTATTCCAGACAATTTTTATGACAGCAAATGGCTTTGGTAAAAAAGTTTTATTCCAGGCGCGTGGAAAGTGCCAGGCCCGGTCGCAGTAAACTCCTGCGGCATAAATTGGAGATTTTATTAGCCGAGATAATTCAAAAACCCCAGGCTTTGGCTCGTAAATAGGACCCTTGGGCCCATCAATTGCAAAGGTGCTGTTTCGTCCAGTTTTACAAAGTTGGATAAGTCCCTTCAATGCGCTAACCCCACCCCGAGTTGATGACCCACGCGATACGCGCGCACGCATCAGACACAGAACTGCAAACATAATTTCCCCGTCTTTGCTTGTCGATGTCATGGTAGCCACGTTGTATGATGGTACGAGCGACAACAAGACCAGTTCATCTTGATGAAAGTGCGCAAGAACCACAGGTTTTTTGGCAGCCCTATCAGCCATCAAGAAGCTATCTTCAATAATCTGTACCCGCCACGTTGCTGCAAGCGTTTTATAAATTATCCAAACTAAAATTCCTAGTAGCCAGCCGCGCGCTTTGTGCAGCATTTTAATGTTGTAAAACTTTTTTAAATTCTGCAGTCAGTAGCGGAAGTATTTCGAACGCATCCCCAACCAAACCATAAGTGGCTTTTTGAAAAATTGGAGCATTCGCATCGTTATTTATTGCAACGATAACTTTGCTGCCGCTCATGCCGGCTAAGTGTTGAATGGCTCCCGACAAACCAACAGCAATATACAAAGAGGGCGCTACGGTTTTTCCTGTTTGCCCAACCTGCATTGAATGCCCAACCCAGCCCGCATCAACTACGGCGCGTGAAGCGCCAACAGTTGCGCCAAGCACATCGGCCAGATCGTGTAACATTTTAAAATTGCCGGCCTCTTTTAATCCGCGTCCGCCAGACACAACGATATTGGCCTCAGTCAGATCTAATTTTTCTGAAGTTCCTTTCACAATATTTTTAACTATTGTTTTCAGCGAGGGCTTTGCAAAAGAAAGTTCAGACTCGGTTGCCGTTTTTGTTGTGTCGGCAGCAACTACAGGCAGTTGATTTGGACGCATAAGCACAATTTTCAAATCTGTATTTTGAAAGGTTGCCGTTGCGAAACAACGTCCTGCATAGAAAGGCTTTTTAACTTTCAAATCAGTTCCGTTTACCTGAAGCTCGACCCCGTCTGATACGACACCGGCCTTTAATCTAGCCGCAACCCGGGGAAATAAATCCTTACCGGTCGCAGATGATGAAGCTAAAACTAGTGTTGCACTTGTTTTTTTCACGGCCTCGCAAACAGCAGCAGCATAAATTTCAGGATTGTAATTAGCAAAATCCGCATCTTTGCTAATTA
>JANPNP010000251.1:0-1884 GCA_031427535.1 Bdellovibrionales bacterium
AAGTACCGTCCGAAAGAAAAAAGTCTAAATAAATCAAGTCTTTAGAGGTCGGAGTAAGTTGCTCTGGGACCTTATAAGGGATCAGTTACTAAAAGTTAGCTTGTTAGCCCGCTGATCAGATGTCATGAAGCAGCACTGGAAGTTAATTAGCACTGTTATTTTTATCACTGTAATTTTATGTATACTGATCCTAAACTTGCGACCGCATCAAGTTCGGCTAGATCAAGAAATTCAAATTGATTATGCCGTAACAGATCTGCAGTTTTCGCAGACTATGGGGCATCTTTTAAGCACGCCAATTGTTGCTGGACAACTAAAACGGCCTGCTGGGTTGTTTTATAGTTGCTGGTTAATTCGTTTTAGTAAATTTTCTAAATCAAGTTGTTCAAGGATGACACCGTTAACAAAAAAAGTAGGTGTGCCTTTGACGCCAGCACGCTGACCATCAGCTTCATCTAGGATAATTATTTTTTCAAACTCAGGGTCGTTCATATCTTTTTTTATACGCTCGACATCAACGCCTTTAACGCCTGCAATAATTTCTAGAATTTGTTTTTCAGTCGAAACGCGCTGTTCGCCCCAGATACTTTGCTTTTCAAACAAAATGTTCTGAACCTCAAGAAAAAGATTTTGCTTACGTGCAGCTTCTAGAACTTTAATAGCAGTTCGTGAATTAAAATGATAGGGCATGTAGCGAAAAATCCAACGCACCCGGCCCTCGAAATATTTCATTTCATTTTTTATGTACGGAGCCACTTTCGCACATGATTCGCACTCGGGATCAAAAAATTCGACAACAGTTACCTTAGCATCTGCAGGACCGTAAGAAAAACTATGCGCCGTATTTACATTGCTAACCATCGGAATAACCGAAGATGCCGGAGCTTGCGCCTGCGTATTGACCGGAACAGCTTCTGATTGCACGACGAATTTATAAATTAAAAAGCTGGCAACTAGTACCAGACACAAAACAATTCCTAAATTTCTAATCTCTTTTGACATAAAAGACTCCTTTAATATTTAAAATGAATATAGTTAAAAAACTGAATAGTGACATAACTGGAATACTTAAAAGATTAAATAATTCGAATTGTTTAGTTTTGCAACTTAGGGCTGCGTTGCAAAGCTGTAACGCTTCCTCGATCAGGCCATGATAAATAAGGGAATGGTAGAAAGCAATTAGCAACCCCACCCCGCTTAGGGCCAAAACATAACGAAATATCTTGTCGTCCTTCAGTACAATTCCAACAGGAATAATAAACACCAGTGGATACATAAAAATACGTTGGTACCAGCACAGCGTGCAGGGCGGGTACTTCAGAAGTTCACTGAAAATAAGACTAATTGCCATCGCCATCAAAGCAATGAACCAGCTTACGTAATTAATAAACCCTATGTTTCGCCGCAGAAAATTATCCATTGGCTTAGCCTACGGTAACTTATTCGAGCTGACTACAAATTTACCCGTTTATCAGCGCGTGGAAACAGGGCGACAAAATGTAATTTCTACGCAGGTGTCAGAATCATTACAGGCGAACTTAATTTGCAGGTCTGCTACTTTACCATTTCATCACTTAACTTTTTGCGGAGTTTTTCATGACCAAATTTAGAATTGTTTTACTAATTGTTACCGCTCAGCTATTTTTTAGCTGCATTCCGGTTATACCGAAGCCAGTTAAAACGGAATTAAAGCCTATGCCTAAATTCGAGATTGATCCTGAAACCTTAGATTTTATGAAAAAGATGTTCGTGTGTAATAAAGCTGATTCTGAAATGGCTTTGGCCGATTTTAATGGCGAATCCACAGTAGCAGTTGAAGGTACTGAAACGCTTCAAGAAGTTGAAACAACTGACTGCGATGGCAAAGTGGAAAAAAGCATAAGT
>JANPNP010000252.1:0-4378 GCA_031427535.1 Bdellovibrionales bacterium
GAAAATTCACAGTTACCGGCCAACTTGGCGACGTCATGAAAGAATCATGTACAGCAGCCATGAGCTACGTCAGGTCACGCGGGCCTTTGTTTGGATTAGATAAAGAGTATTATGCAAATGTTGATGTGCATATTCACTTTCCAGACGGAGCAACTCCGAAAGACGGTCCTTCCGCTGGCGTTGCCTTAACGACTTCGATTGTTTCATCGATGATGAAAATTCCGGTCAAACGCACAGTTGCGATGACAGGCGAAATTTCACTTCGCGGAAAAGTTTTACCAATCGGCGGCTTAAAAGAGAAAATCTTAGCCGCACACCGTGGTGGAATTAAAACAATCATCTGTCCAAAAGATAACGAAAAGGATTTAAAAGATATTCCAAAAGAAGTTGTAAAAGAACTGAAAATTATTTTGGTTGATCACGTAGACCAAGTTCTTATCAACGCTTTAGATATCAAAAATCCTAAAGAGTTATTTAAGTTCCAGCACGAGCGCGAATTGGGAATTAAAGCCAATTACACTGGCCAACACATTCATACGACGCACTAGTCGTTTTTTGCTGAGTTTATAGTTAAAAGCCCGAAACCTTGTAGATTTCGGGCTTTTTTTATGTCTGCTGCATAACTCATCTTACTGTTAACAAATCTTAAACCCACAATCTACGTAGCAATAACCAATCATTTTAGGCGCTTACAGCTGTTAAAATTATAACAAGCTTTTTTTTAGGTTTCTTAATTGACCTTCTATTTCAGAATCTGTAAGAAATAGCACTCAATCAAAGGTGTTAATTTTAATGGATCAAGCGTCACGACTTTATGAAACTGGAAAGCTTTACTGCGACCGAGGCGACTATTTACTAGCGCTTCCCCAGTTTACTGAAGCAGCGCAAATTTATTTAACTAATAAAGATTACAACTCGTACTTAAAGTGTTTGCAAAATACGTTACGCATTTATGCTGAACGCGAAGAGTTTGATAAAATCACGCAAATAAAAGAAACTTTACACGACCTAGTTATTCGTGAAGGCATTGAGCTCAATTCAAAAACTTATTACATTCTTGGGCTTTGTTCTAGCTTTCGCAGCCAACCTGAAAACGCCATCGAATATTTAAAAAAAGCACTAACTATTGCGCTTGAAAAAGATAGTAAAGAAGACATGTGCTATGCCATTTTAGGTCTTGCAATTTGTTACAAGCAATTAAAAAAATACGAAGAGGCTTTAAAAGAAATTTATAATTTAAATATTTTCCTTCAAGTGCTAGACATTTCAGAGCTAAAAGCGGCGGCTGCAAATACGAATGCACTGATTCTTCTAGATCTTAAAAAGCATGAACAAGCTATCGAAGTTTTATGGATTGCTTACGAAGAACTTAAAAACACGAAACAGTTAACTCTTGCGGTGGGTGTGCTTTCAAATATCGGTATTGTGCTTTTCGAAATGGGCCAGAAAGATGCTGCCAAAGTTTACTTGAATTTGGCACATAAGGCATTAGACCCAGAAAACAATAAGCGAGCATTAAAACAAATTTCTAAGTATCTGACTTCAATGGAAGCAGACTCAAAAGGTTCGGCCGATTTGATTTTTGACTTAGACAACCACGCCGTTGTTGAAAAAAATGTGGGTAAGATCGATTTTAAAAATCAGTTTATTCTTTTGGACTTACTTAAGCTTTTCATCGGCAACCAAGGTCAAATTTTTTCTAAAGAGTATTTAGTTGAACATGTTTGGAAACAGAACTATGACCCCGCGGTTCATGACAACAAAATCTACGTAACTATTAAGCGGCTGCGTAAGTTGATCGAACCAGATTACGATAAACCTAAGTATATTTTTAGAGCAAAAAATGGATATTATCTAAATAAGTCATCTAAAATTCAAATGGTTGAAAACAGAGCCGAGGGGGCCCTATGAAGTCATTATTATTAAGCTTAAGCTTGATTTTTTTCGCACATGCAGCCCACTCTCAGCAAGCTTGCAGCATTCAAACGCTGGGTGGTGTTGATACGTGGCCGTGGCAATATGCTCAACCATTCCCTTGGGATAACATTCAGGGCGTCTGGAGACTTAGCACCGACACTTCAGGTGTGTACTTTAAGATGAAAATTACAGGACAAACCAATAAGGGGAAAATTCTTAGTATTACGAAATTTTCCACAGAAAACTGCAGTAAAGCGCTAGCTTCAGGTGTTGGTTTCGTAGGGTCGCAGGAAAAGAACATCGTTCGCGGCGTAATTTCAGATCGTACTTTACGCTACCGCTTAACTTTGGGTCTTTTTGATACAAAGCAGTTAACTGAAAACAACGTAGCTTGCGGTGACCAGGTCCTAGCAGCATCAATGGAAGTCATTGGCCAGCGTGGGCAACCCACTTCCATTTCAGGGGCGCCAGTTGCTAATGAAGTTCAACTAATGGTGCTTAAAAAGGTTTCAAAGTCTTTTGAGACAATTTGCAAAAGGCCAGTAGCCCACTAGAAATAACTTGAGTCTAAAGTGCTCGGGCTATATATATTCATTTCGTTTAACCTATCTAGTACCAACCAGGTAGGCTTTGCAGGGAGTTAGCTCAGTTGTTAGAGCGCCACCCTTACAAGGATGCGTGATTTTGTTCTTTGAAAATTTAGTCATTATAAGTTGTTGAGATTACGTGTAAATCTTTAACAGCATTCAAGCAACTGGTAGAAGTGTAGCGAAATTTGGTAGAAAGGTAGAAACCTTGAAAACCGAACTATTTAATTAAAAAATAAATAGGGAGTTAGCTCAGTTGGTAGAGCGCGACCCTTACAAGGTCGATGTCGCAGGTTCGAATCCTGTACTCCCTACCAAGTACTTGAAATTACTGACAAATTTTAAATGATCAATTGGTAGAAAAAATTGAAGGAACTTTAAATGACTAAAGTTGTCCCTTTAACAAAAATCATAAAAAATTTAATGCTTCCGTGAGCGCAGCTGATGTTTAAACCTAACAAGTTAAAATATCATCCGTATTTTTTAAATCACGTGGTTATTAGAAGACCTTATTTAACAGAAGAAAAAATAGAAAATGTATCATGATTTTAAAGAAAATTCGACACCCTCCTGTTAGGTCACTTCTGCAAGAACTGAAGCTTAAAAGTAAAGACAGCTTATTTGTGCTTCCGCGTTTACAAGACTGAGACACTGGCAGACAAGCTGAGATTTTAAGAATGTTTTTAGCGAGCATTGGCTACCGCGAATTAGATTTCATGACCTTCGGGCGTCTCGTGGGCAACCATGTTGCTTAGTCGTGGCATAGAGCCAGCAAAGGTAATGAAGCTTGGTGGATGGAAAGACTTAAAAACTATGATGATCTATTTGCGCAAAGCCGGAATTGATACTCGTGGAACTTTAAGCGATTTTTCGATTCACGATGGCTCGCCCAGAACTGGTGATTTGTTGCACTTTCAAGCACCCAGCTGCAGCTCTAGCTTCGGTGTAAGTTAAGAATTATGTACCCAAAGCCAGTTAGACCTAACTTGACATTTTGTTCGGAATAGCGTACAAATGGTTATGATCTCTTTTCTTAAGTTAATAGAATATGCAGCTTGGTACGACAATCAAACGGCAAAGATAAGGGCACAAATCGACGGTCGCCTAGAAAAGATTCGAGATTTTGGTCACTACGGGCATGTGAAGAAGTTAAGTTCCGTGCTTTTTGAGATCAAGTTTAACAATGGCAATCGAATTTACTGCACAGAGAAGATCATCGACGGAAAAGTAATGATTTTAATTCTTGGAGGAAACAAAAATGGACAAGACAAAGACATCAAAAAAGCCCAAAAGACAGCCGAAAAAATCCATGGTGATTAACGGCATTAAGCTTTTAAGTCATGATCCATCGGCGATCTTTAAGAATCATAAAGAAATACAGCTAGCGTTGTTTGAAGCTTTAATGGATGGCGATAAAGAGGCCTTTGTTGATATTCTTTCTGGGTATGTACGGGCTCATAATATTTTAGAAGTGTGCAAGCGAACAAATTTAAGTCGCACCGTGGTTTATGAAGCCATCAGTGATGACGGCAATCCATCGCTAGACACGCTTTGTAAAATAATGACTTCGTTCAAAAAAGCAGCCTAAAAGCTGAAGGCAGTATCGTTGCGTACAATAAATCATTCGAAATTGGAGTTATTAAAAAATTAGCAGAGCTCGATTCAAAAAATAGTAAAAAGCTATTAGCCCTGATTGATCGCTTTTGATCTATTGCCGCCAAGACACAATGGATATGGTTGAACTGGTGAAGTGGTTGATAAAAAGCAAATAGCGACCATGTCATTTTTGTGCCTAAAAACTAGACTTTTTATAATTTACTTGAAGCGGGTGATTGCTGCAGTTTATTCTGTTTAAAGATATCAACTACAAATGA
>JANPNP010000253.1:0-12154 GCA_031427535.1 Bdellovibrionales bacterium
GCATTCGAAACTTTTCTGACCGAGACGAACTGTGATGTTTGCATTCCTGTCTATAAAGGTTTTCATCCAACTTACCTAGGGCCAAACACCTACGCGCACCTACAGATAAACGAAAAAACGGGCCAAGTTTTAAAAATTCAAGAAAAGAAATTGTTCGGTAACAAGATTGAGGACGAATGGAGCTCGCCGGGATTTTATTTCTTCAAGTCTGTTGAACTTTTAAAAAAAGGAATGGCTTTGCAACTGCGAAGTGACTTAAAACATGGCTCTGAATTTTATACGTCGCTGGCGGCACAGGCATTGATGAATCACGATGCTGCTGTGAAGGTAAGGCACTACCCTGTGTCACATTTTTTACAGATGGGGACACCCGCAGATGTCGCTCACGTCGAATACTGGTACAAGTACATTATTCAAGACCAACGGGCTAATTGTTTCGTGCCTGGTTCAAAAGAGGATAAATTATTTAACTACTGGAGCTATGTTTTTAAAAAAGTCAGTCTTACCGAATACTAGTAACGGCCGGATCAAAGCCCTTAAAGAAATCGACAAATTCATGATTTGTTGGATATTGCACCATCATTGAATCGGAAAAAAGCTTTTGAATAAATTGATGGGATTTTTCCTGTAAATCATGATCCATGAACGCCATGCTAGATTGCTTTAAACTGCGTTCCCCACAGCCCCATTCACGAATGATGCGCACCGTGTGATGGCGGGGATCTTTTATAATTCGCGCTAACGTTGCACGTACGATTTCGGCAGTCGCCGCTTCAAGTAACTGGATAAAATAGCCATCACTAAAAATAAGAATTCCGCTGACTTCGTAAAAGTCATTGTTCTTACGCGATTTTTTTAAAATCTCGTCGATGTCGCGGTAACAGATGTCTTCTTTGGCTTGGCTTGTGTAAATCAGTTTGTAGGTTGCGGTCATCAGTTCAAAACTTCCTTGTTTTAAAAATTATTCCATCTCTTCAAGATACGTGTATCCAGAGAGACCTTCTTCGTAATGCTTTATTAATAATTTTGCTTCTTGTTTTGAAATATTACCAGAGGCAATACTTTCTTCTGTGAATTGACGGACACTATCAACCATTTCGGCACGGCCGTACTGCACATAACTTAATACTTCAGTGACCGTGTCACCCGGCACATAGTGATCCACTGTATAACCCGAGTTGTGAATCGAAATATGTACGGCATCGGTATCACCAAATAAGTTGTGTAAATCACCTAAAATTTCTTGATACGCACCAGTTAAGAAAACGCCAAGATAGTAAGGTGAATCACCTTCTTTAAACGGGTGAACCCGTAACGTTTTTTTAGCTTCGCCAGTTTCTGGATCGATAAATTTTTCGATCTTACCGTCAGAATCACAAGTTAAGTCTGCAAGTGTGGCTTCGTGGTAGGGTTCGTTCTTTAAATTGTGAATTGGCATAACTGGAAACAACTGACCCACAGCCCAAGAATCGGGAACAGATTGGAAAACCGAAAAGTTACAGAAATAGGTATCACACAAAGCTTCGCGAAGGTCTGCGATGATATCGTCTGAATCTGGAGTTCTTTGCGCTAATGCCAACATCTTTGTTGCAATAGCAAAGAACATACTTTCGCACCACGCACGCTGAGTTAAATTTAACACTCCGTATGTGAATTGATTCAGCGTTTCGGTTTTTGCTTGAAGCAAGTCATTGAAACATTCGTTTAAATTTTCTGAAGTTAACTTTTCAAAAATGTACTGCATGTCTTGCATGATCGATGGATCTTTTTTTCCTGCAGGCTTCGGAGGTTCTTGGCGGTAAAGGTTATTTACACCCATGACGTTAAAAATTAATACCGAGTGATGCGCTACCAATGCACGCCCTGATTCGGTCACAATGTTTGGATGTGGAATATTTTTCTCGTCGCACATGGTTTGTAATGTTGAAACAATGTCGTTGGCGTATTCTTGCTCGGAATAGTTTACGGATGAATCTGACCAGCCAGAACCATCGTAATCAACCCCTAAGCCGCCGCCCACGTCGATATACTTAAGCTTTGCGCCTAATGTGTAAATCTCGGTGTAAAAGCGTGCGGCTTCTTTTAACGATGATTTAATACTTTGAATTGAAGGAACTTGCGATCCGATGTGATAGTGGAGCAGTTCAAGACATTCAAGCATGTTTTGCGCTTTTAAAAATTCGATGCCTTCAACAATTTCGATAGCTGTTAAGCCAAACTTCGAGCGGGCTCCGGCTGAATCGACCCATTTGCCTGCACCTTGCGTATTTAATTTTGCACGAAAGCCAATTTTTGGTCGGATATTTAATTTTTTTGCGGTTTCAGTGATAATTTTTAATTCATCTTTTCGGTCAACGACGATAATAATTTCGCGCCCGATTTTTTGCGCTAATAATGCCGTTTCAATGTATTCAGTGTCTTTGAAGCCATTACAAATGATGACTCCGTTTGGGGTATTCATTAACGATAGTACCACTAAAAGTTCTGGCTTTGATCCGCACTCAAGACCCAGGCGAACTTCGCGGCCGAATTTTACAAGCTCTTGCACTAGGTGACGTTGCTGATTTACTTTGATGGGATACACGCCACAGAAATGGCCGTTGTAATTGTGATCAGCGATAGCTTTTTGAAAACATGAATGCAGTAGGTTCACGCGCTCGCGAATAATATCAGGAAAGCGGATCATGATGGGAATGCGAATACCGCGATCTTGTAATTCTTGAGTCAGTTCATAAAGATCGACGCAAAAACCGTCTTCGCCTTTTGGTGTTACCGACACATTTCCATTTTGATTGATGCGGAAATATCCACTACCCCAATTATTGATACCGTAAGTGGCGGCACTTTGTTCAACGCTCCAACTTTCTGATTTCAGTTGTGAAAAGGCATGCGTTGTCGGCGCAATTGGCGCACCTGCAGTGGTTGCGTTTGCAGAAGTTGCGTTTGGTGTTGCCGGTTTTGCAGTGGTATCCGTGGAAAGACTCATGCTTTTGATCCCCCAAAAACTGTAAGACGTTAGAAGCTAATTGTTTACGCTTTGGTATTACATTTAACCACTGGGGGTTGCAACTAATTTGGTACGATCATGTTTAAAATCTTACCGGCTTTGTAAATAACCTTGGATGGATTTTTTCCGGCCAAAGCCGACACAACTGTCGTGATTTTCATGGCCTGTTAAACGGCTGTTTTTTCATCAGTTGTTAAACTGATTTCGATAGTTCCACGCATTTTTCCGTTTACTTGCACACCCATGGTGACCACGTCATCAATGCAAAGCGCTGGATCGTAGCTAGGCCATGTCGCATTGACGACAAGTCCTGAACCACCTAGCGTTTGCCAAATTTCTTCAGCACTATGCGGAGCAAATGGCTGCAGCAACTGGGCCAGCGGTAGCAATGCTTTCTTCGATTTGCAGTCGTGCTTATACAAATCGTTTACATAGATCATCATTTGGCTGATAGCCGTATTAAAACTTAGTGCTTCTATGTCTTCGGTAATTTTTTTAATTGTTTTGTGCAAACTTTTTTCAACTTCGGAAGCCAAGTCATCATCAGTTGCATGACCGATACCTGTTTCTTCATTTGCAGCTAGGCGGTAGAAGCGATCAAGAAATCTTTTCACACCGTCAATGCCAGTTTCGGACCACGCTTTGTCTTTGTCCAGCGGACCAAGAAAGCAAATGAAAACCCGCATCACATCCACACCGTACTGGCTAGCGACTTGGTCAGCCGGAATAACATTGCCGCGTGATTTGGACATGCGTTCACCATTTGGGGCTAAGATAATTCCTTGATGAGCTAACTTTTGAAAAGGTTCATCCACCTTCGTAAGGCCTGCATCAAATAAAACCTTCGTCCAAAAGCGCGCGTATAGTAAATGCCCCACTGTGTGTTCGGGTCCACCGACATACAAATCAACAGGCATCCAGTAATTAGCTGCTTTTTGCGAAAAGGGTTCGCTGTCGTTGTGGGGATCGGTGTAACGTAAAAAATACCACGACGACCCAGCTGCGCCGGGCATGGTATCAGTTTCGCGCCGTAATTTTTTTCCTGATTTTGAAAGGTAATTTACCCAGTCCTGGTTTCTGGCAAGCGGAGCTTCTCCGGAATCAGAGGGTTCGTAATTTGCGACTTCTGGAAGTGAAACGGGTAATTCGTCTGTGGGTACCGCACTCATGTTGCCGGCATCATCACGTAGAATAGGAAAGGGTTCGCCCCAGTAACGCTGGCGTGAAAAAAGCCAATCGCGTAGTTTAAAATTAATTTGTTTTTTACCTAAGCTTTCTTTTTCCAAAAAATGAATCATTTTTGTGATAGCATCCGCTTTGGTTAAGCCATTTAAAAATTCTGAATTAATTAATTTACCCTCACCCGTAAACGGAAGCTCGGATTCAGACTCTAGAACCCGAACGATTGGTAAATCAAAATTTTTGGCGAATTCAAAATCACGTTCATCGTGACCCGGAACAGCCATTATAGCACCGGTACCGTAGTCCATCATGACGTAATCGGCAATCCAGATTGGAATTTCTTTTTTTGTCAGCGGATTCACAGCAAAGCCGCCAGTGAAAACTCCGGTTTTCTCGGTGGTAGCTTTACGGTCAACGTCAGATTTTTTTGAAGTTTGTAAAGCGTAATCTGCAACATTTTTTTCTAGCGCAGAGCTTGCAATTTTTTTCACAAGTGGATGTTCGGGGGCTAACACCATAAATGAAGCTCCGAACAAGGTGTCGGGCCTGGTGGTGAAAACTTCAAGTTTTTCTGTTTGGCCAATGACTGCGAACAAAACAGAAGCACCTTCAGATTTTCCGATCCAGTTTCGCTGACCTTCTTTGGTTCGTTCTGGCCAATCCAGTTTGTCTAAGTCTTTTAGTAAGCGCTCGGCGTAGTCGGTGATTTTAAGCATCCACTGCTTCATCGGCACACGAACTATGGGGTGACCGCCGCGTTCAGATTTGCCATCGACAATTTCATCGTTTGCCAACACCGTTTTTAAAGCTGGGCACCAGTTCACCGGAACTTCTTTTTGATAGGCCAAGCCTTTTTCGAAAAGCTTTAGAAAAATAAATTGTGTCCACTTATAATAGCTAGGGTCACACGTAGAAATTTCTCGGGACCAGTCAAAGCTAAAACCATATTTTTGTAACGTTTCACGGTACGCATCGATTGCTTTTTCTGTAGTAATTGCTGGGTGCACACCAGTTTGAATTGCGTACTGTTCTGCAGGTAAGCCGAAAGAATCAAAACCCATCGGGTGAAGAACATTAAAACCATTGGCGCGTTTGTATCTAGAAACAATATCTGACGGGGTGTACGAAGCAATGTGCCCCACGTGCAAGCCCGACCCCGACGGGTAAGGGAACATATCTAGTGCGTAATATTTGGGTTTAGTCGAATTGTTGTCAGCTTGATAAGCTTTTTTTTCTTCCCAAATTTTCTGCCACTTTTTTTGAATTTCATTGTGTTTCATGGGGTAAACTTACTCTGTCATTTTCTGAAGTGCAAGCTCGCCACAGAGGCCATAGCGTTAACTAAATATCTACTTAAGAAAATTGATTTTCACTAAAACATAGTCTAGGCTATGAGTATGTCACTGTTAAAGCTTGATCCAAATTTTAAGCCAGCTTTTGATGGCCAAGCTCTGGCGCAGGAGCTTATCAATAAAGTGTCAGTCGCATTGCCAATTCTAAAAGCGTATCTTTTCGGTTCTTCCGCGCAGGGTAAAAATACAGTTAATTCAGATGTTGATATTTTACTGGTAGTTCCAGATTCTGCGAACATCAAAAAGCATTACAAGTTTGTCAACGCGCCATTTTTTTCAACAGTGGCTGTCGATTGGATTATAAAAACAAATTCGGAATTTGAAAATGATAAACTTATTGGTGGTATCGCAATGATCGCTTCACAAACAAGTTTCATTTCCATTAGTTCATGGATGGGTTATTGTTCAGTTTCAGAAAATATTGTAAAAATTAGATTGCGAAGAATTTTTTGCGTGAGCTTTTGAAATTTGCAAGAGGCTAGATTAAGAAATTATTTATTTGAAATCAAAATGTGCAATTAATACTAATTTTTATACCTTTGAATTTTATGGGTTTTTATCAAACTTGGTGATTTTACTAAAATTATAACCTCAAATTCGGCAGCCAAGTTCAACAATCGGTTTCAGAAAGTATAAACCCTTTTTTAAGCATACTTCTTTTACCTCCACTCTGAAACTGCGCACCCTATATGCTGCAAAGTTTCAGAGTATGAATAAATGGGTTTAAACAATTCATGGGTAATTCCTTGAGAATTTAGATTAAAACCCAGCAGATAGTGTCATACTAAGTATCATGCTGAGACAAACCCAGACGTAAGTATGGTTGATTATAAGTACCGCTGGATCTTCAACTATTTGCGCAAATGCCGATAACTAGGTAGTGAAAAAAGATCCCCGCGTTCGACCCATTTTAGTGCTAGATGAAGATCCGGAAACGCTTGAGCTTATGCTTGAGCCTTTACGTTGGGAAGGGTACGACGTGCGTGGCTTAACATCTGCAAAAGAAGCCAGCGAGTTTCTAAATTACTGGAAGCCTCAATTAATTATTGTTGATCCAGAATTTGCAAAAGAAGACGGGCTAAAATATTTAAATTCATTGGCTCCGTTTTTAGATACCACGGGTCTAATTGTTGTGTCGTCTGAAAAATCCACCGAAAGAATTTCACAGTGCCTAGATATGGGCGCTAGTGATTATATTATTGCACCATTTGCGCCGATGGAATTTTTAGCTCGCGTGCGGGCCCAATTGCGATTTCGGGATGCCAAAGAAGAACTTGTTGAAGCCAATCACCAACTGCAAGAGCTGGTCGAGATTGACGATCTAACTGGATTATTTAATATGCGTTCCATCTTTCAAAAATTAGATTTTGAAATGGAGCGTGGCAAACGTTTTAATCGTCCAGTTACTGTAGTCATGGTCGACATGGATCATTTTAAAACTGTTAATGATGGTCATGATCATTTATTTGGAAGTTACGTTCTATCTGAAGTGGGAAAAATTATCAAAGCGTCAACACGAACTGTTGATATTCCGGCCCGTTATGGTGGCGATGAATTCTTAATTGTTTTATCAGAAACTCCGCTAGCAGGCATCGAGCAATTTTGCGAGCGTCTGCGCACGCGCATTGAACAGGCTACATTTTCGCAAGGTAAAGATTCAATTAAACTGACGATCTCGACGGGTTTTGCAACATCAATCATGGGTGCCTCGACATCGGCAAAAGAATTGGTGCGTAAAGCAGACATGGCTTTGTACGAAGCAAAACGGCGAGGACGTAATCAGGTTTGCGCTTACCGACAGGAAATTGATCGCAACACCAGTCTAAATCATTCAACAGTTGTCGATATTTTCGAGAAAAAAAGAAAGACAGCATAAGCATTCTGTGACATACATTTAGCTATGTCGTCCGATAAAAAAAGACAATTCGCTGCTATAGTATCCGTTGCGGTCAGCATTGTTGTTCTGATTTGGAAATTAAAAGCCTATTATGCGACAAATTCTTCAGCCGTATTATCTGATGCGCTAGAAACTGTGGCCAATGTAATTACGGCCTTTGTTGCTTTGTTTGCCGTGAAAATGGCCGACGAGCCCGCTGATGAAAATCATCCGTATGGCCATGGTAAAGCAGAACATTTCTCTGCGGCGTTCGAAGGCGGCTTGGTTTTTTTTGCAGGTATCACCATAATTTACAGCGCGTTTCGTTATCTTTATGCCGGTACACAAATTGAAAATATTCAAGCTGGTGTCGAATATTCTGTCATTGCTACGGTTATTAATTTAGTGACTGGTTTTTACCTAATACAAACTGGAAAAAAGGAAAAATCAGCAGCTTTGAAAGCAAGTGGGAAACATTTGTTATCTGATGTGATAACGACTTTGGGTGTGTTGCTGGGTTTAGGTTTAATTTATCTAACCGGGTTTATGTGGATAGATCCCGCGATCAGTTTCTTGTTAGGACTTTGGTTAATTTTTGAAGCATATAAAATCATGCGTGTTAATTCTGGCGCTTTAATGGATGAAACAGATGACTTGCTGCTAGAGCAGTTGTCGTGCGCGATCGATAGAAATAAAGTTGCAGGAATTATCGACATTCACAATTTACGGATGATTCGTTCTGGCAATTTTCACCATATTGATGCACACATGGTGGTTCCAGAATTTTGGACAGTTGAAAAAGTTCATACGATGGCCCACGATTTTGAAAAATCGGTTGTGCAAGCGTACGAATTTGACGGTGAATTTGCATTTCACATGGATCCATGCCAGCAGAAATATTGCAGCGTGTGTTCAGTGCAGCCCTGTGCCATTCGAAAAAGTGAATTTAAGGACACACGAAAGCTAACCAGAGATCATTTGAAATCGGGACCCCAAGGGACTGAGCTACCGTGATCGATGAAAACCGCCGCCCAAAAATAAATTTAACCCGCACGCTACCAAAACAAAATGCGTACACGCTTGCCTTAGACAATGAATTTAAAGATTTTGCATTTAACGAAGAGCGCGCGCCGCTAAATAAAGGCAAATGGCATTCAGATGTGTTTCATGCAGATAAAGTAAAACCATTAGATTTAGAAATTGGTACTGGTTCGGGAATGCACTTTGCATTTCATGCCAATAAATTTCCCCAGCGGCTACTGGTCGGGTTAGAATTAAAATACAAACCGCTGATACAGTCGATTCGTCGTGCGCAGGTGAATGGGTTGAAAAATTCTGCAATCTGCAGATACCACGCTTTTAATTTAGATCTGCTTTTTGCCGAACATGAGCTTGATAATGTGTACATTCATTTTCCGGATCCGTGGGTCACTCCGCGCAAACCAAAGAACCGCGTTGTGAATCGAAATATATTAAATACTCTTTACGAAATGCAAAAACCAGGATCTTTTTTAGAATTCAAAACAGATTCACGAGAATATTTTTTGTGGTCTTTGGAAGAAATTAAAGAAACAAAGTACAAGGTTGAATTTCAAACACTAAATTTGTACGGTGAAGATTGTGTTTATAAAGAAAACAATTTTCAAACATCTTTCGAAAAAATTTTTGTTAATCAAGGAATTGAAATTAATTTTATTCGTCTAGTTAAGGTTTAATTACCAGTAGGTTGTTTTTACTTCGATAGGATCAACCACGATGACTTGGCAAGCTAAGCGCTGATCTGGATCACAGTTGTTCTTAGTCAAAGTTTGCAGTTCTAAATCATTGGCTAAATTCACTTTTCCTTTTATAGCCACGCGACATTTTCCACAGATGCCATCGCCCAAACAAGACGAAGCTACTGGCAGGCCCGCTTTAAGAAGTGCCTGCATCAGGTTAGACCCGTTACGTACTTCGAAATTTAAATTTTTTTGCGGTACTGTTACAGTGATTTCTTTTTTTGGCATACATTAAGCCTAAATTATTGTAAGCATAAAGCAAATGAGCAAACCAACACCATTTGAAAAATTATCAAACCAGGACCACATAGTCATATTGGGGGCCAGTCGCGGGCTTGGGTGGGCGCTTTATCGCCAATTGATCACTAAAATTCCTGAAGCCCAGTTTTTATTAAGCTCTAGAAAAATATTTGATCGCCAAATGCAGGTAGAAAAAAATACCACTTTGCTGGCACAAGATTTTTCAAAAAATCCGGTGGCAGATGATTTTTTAAATTCTTTAAAACAGTTCCAACCGACACGCATAATTTATGTTGCGGGTGGTGGTCCGTTCGGCCCCTATGCTGCAAAAAAGTGGAGCGACCATCAGTGGGCTATAACCACAACATTTCTTTACCCGGCAGAGCTACTGCACCGCTTACTTTCTCAGGATGAGAATTTTCCAGGCTTGCGGCAGGTGATATTTGTAGGGTCCCAAATTGCTGAAAGTAAGCCCGATCCGAATGCAGCTAGCTATGCAGCCGCCAAGCACGCTTTAAAGGGTTTACTGACGACCGTTCAGTTAGAGCAGGCGTTAAAACTAAAGATCTTACTTTTTAGCCCAGGATATATGCAAACAGAACTGATTCCAGCTGGAAGCTGGCCGATTCAGCAAGGTCTGGCGCAAGAGGCCGCGGTTGTCGCGGATCAGTTGATCGAATTCATAGAAAAAAACAATTAGCGTTAAAGGTTACGCCGTCTACGGTTAAGCTATAGTCTAAATTTATAAACGAGGTCCGTATGTCAGAAGTTACAGATATAAAAGTTGAAGAAGTTATTATTATTGGATCGGGTCCCGCTGGCTTAACCGCCGCAACTTATACCGCACGCGCACGCTTAAATCCACTGATGATCGAAGGCGAAGAGGCCGGCGGTCAGTTAATGATCACGACAGATGTGGAAAATTATCCAGGCTTTGAACACGGAGTTACTGGTCCTGATCTGATTGCAGTTATGCGGAAGCAGGCGGAAAAATTTGGAACTCGTTTTTTAACTCAGAATGTGACGAACGTCGATTTTACAAAAAGACCTTTTAAAATTTCAGTCGGTGCCAAAGAATTTTTAGCTAACACCATTATTGTTTCAACGGGCGCCAGCGCTACATGGTTGGGCTTACCCAGCGAAAAACAATACGCAAACCGCGGAGTTTCTGCATGTGCTACGTGTGACGGTGCATTTTTCAAAAACGTAGAAGTGGGCGTTGTAGGCGGCGGTGACACCGCCATGGAAGAGGCTAATTTCTTAACTCGGTTTGCATCAAAGGTTTATATCATCCACCGCAGTGAAAGTTTTAGAGCCTCAAAGATTATGCTAGAGCGTGCGCAAAAAAATCCTAAAATCGAATTCATAATGAATACAGTTGTCGATGAAGTTTTAGGTGACGGCAAATCAATGACGGGTGTGCGTTTGATGGATACAAAATCAAAGGCAATGAATGAAAGAAAGCTACAAGGTTTATTTATAGCAATAGGCCATCGTCCGAATACAAAAATATTTAAAGGCTTACTAGATATGAACGAAGCCGGTTATTTGAAAACAAAACCAGGTACAACATTTACCAATGTCCCAGGAGTTTTCGCTGCCGGAGACGTACAAGACCCCTATTACCGCCAAGCTGTTACCGCTGCAGGAACCGGATGTATGGCCGCAATCGATGCCGAAAGATGGCTAGAAGCCCAAGGACACTAAAATGACAAAAAAGCTTAGCACCACAGATCTGATCAAAAAAATTGAAAAGCTAACCAAGCAACGAATGGCCGAACAGCCAATTGTTAGTTTAGATTCATTTCGCGAGGCTCAGCAAAAGTTGCACCCCAAAAATATTCTAGTTATCGAAGACGACGAAACCCAGCGCGTGTCTTTAAAGCGGATTTTAGAATCTAGCGGTTATCAGGTAAAGTTAGCTGCCGATGCGGCTGAATTAACTTTACTGTTAGATCAAGATCAAGATTTACATCTGATACTAATGGATGTGGGCTTACCGTGGATAAACGGTTTTGAATTAGCACAAATGATGAAAGAGCACCGCGATCTAAAGAAAATTCCATTGGTATTTCTGTCAGCACAAGCCGATGAAAAAGATTTTGAGCGTGCCCGCGAAGTGGGTGCTGACGATTATATTAAAAAACCTTTTGATATTGAAAAACTGAAAATTCGCATCAGCGAATTGTTAGCAGAGCAAACTTAGCTGTTAACGCAAAAAAAGAGCCGGGGAGAAACCGACTCTTTTTTGTTTCTAAATTGAATCTAAAATTTAGTTGCCTAACATTAAACCGCTAATACATTTCGTATTGGCAGCACCTTTGATGAATGGGTTGTTTGCAACGTGCACACGAGTTAACAACGGTGTTGCTGTATCTAAAGTAAACTTTTCGATGTTGTAACCGACATTGTTCGTCGACATATCTACAACTCCTGGTTCACCACCAGTTGCCACATACAACGATTTTGTATCAGCATCGTAAGTCATTGCAGAAATTCCGTAAACCACACTGATGTTGTCAAAAAGAAGAACTGGATTACTTAGCGTAGCTACAGTTGCAGATGTCTCTGTAACATCCCACTGAACGATACCGTGATTGGAGGCTTTGGGCGCCAATGGCGCTGTGATAGTGACAATTTTGAAGGTCTTTTCCACCCATGTTGAACATTGATGCAAGTCGACGTGGGGGTCCTATTGCAGGACACAAGAAATTTTTCA
>JANPNP010000254.1:0-1642 GCA_031427535.1 Bdellovibrionales bacterium
GCTGAATTTTGCATTTAGTTATGTAGCGAAGGTCGTCACGAACCTGTAAATTACTAGGATCTGAAAAGGCCACAACTAAAGTTGATCCCGCTTTCGAAATTGGAATCACGCAATTTTTTTCACAGAAATCGCGGTTGGCAACGGCAACCACCGAGGGATCAATATCAAATTGCGAAACATCTACACCAGGAATTGCAAATTGCTTTTCTAATGCACGTAAGATTTGCGAATCTTTTAAAATTCCCATTTGCACCAAAGTTGGACCTAATCGCGTCTTTGTTCGCTGGGCTTCTGCATATGCAGATTGGAATTGATCCTGTCGGATCAAACCTTGCTTAATTAGAATTTCCCCCAATTTATTCAATGACATACCCACATAGTTTAATGAGTGTGACGTTTTTTGTAACTAGACTTAGGGTGAGTTTTTTAATAATTCTAAAATTGAATCGTACTTAAGTTTCAGAATATCAATTTCGTCGATGACAATAATCTCTGCACGTCTAGCTTCTTCAGCTAGCGTCGGTTCGTTTCTAGAGGTTAAATCAACAAACGCAGCACCACGACTAAGAAAATTGAAATACGTGATGGATTCGTAGGCCTCGGGGCTGCTTTTTCTGGTTAGATTAGATATCAGTAACACACTTCCGCTTTCAAGTTGCGTTAACTCACTTAACGGGACGCTTGAAACCTGTATGTTAAATACATGTGCCATTATCAGTTTCTTAATTTTTTCTGCATCTAAATTTTTATGGGTTGCGATGATGATATTAAAAAATCCAGACTGTGCCAACTTGTAGGTCACTGCCAGAACAAAATCATAGTCACCAATCACTACGGCAGATTCGGATGTTTTTAGATCAGGAACCTTTAGTAAAATTGCCTTATAAACTGCTTCCGAAAGTAAATGCATCGGACGAAATTCTGTTTTAAATTTTAGAAGTACGTCTGCAACTCCGAAACGGCTAGTTTTAAGATCCAAAGTTGTAAGTAAAGGTTTGAAAAAATTAAAATCTCCGGTGGCAAGTTCGATGATGTCAAAGCCACTTGAAAGTAGCTCGTGGGGCTGCAGCTTACCCTCATTCTCAAAGACTTGGAAATGCGCTTTTAGTTCAGCTAATTCAGAATAATTTTCTAGAATAGATTTTTCAGAAAAGTTGATGAGTGTTTTTGGCTTCATAATCTAGCTTTCAAAATATTTTTTTCCTAATTCAATATCTTTAAATATTTGCAGCTTCAACGCATCAATAGACGTAAACTTCATTTCGTCACGATGAAAGTGACACAGTTGCACGGAAATGTGTTCACCATAAATGTCCTGATTAAAATTGAACAGATGAGTTTCAACTTTTAAGTAAGGGTCTTTGTTTTCAAAAGTTGGATTATAACCAATGTTAGTGATTCCATCATAAATCTTATCCTTCAATCGAACCTTGGTAAAATAAACTCCCTGCCGAGGAGTAAATTCAATTTCAGGGCTAAGATTTGCTGTGGGTACCCCTAACACCCGACCTCGCTTGTATCCAACGCGTACTGGTCCTCGTAAATAATACGGCCTACCTAGAACCATCGCTGATTTTGGCGGGATGGTGAATGGCAAGAAGATTGAGTTGCTATCGGCGGATCATCAAAACAAGGCGGACAT
>JANPNP010000255.1:0-8647 GCA_031427535.1 Bdellovibrionales bacterium
CGTGTCTGAATCTAACGTTATCACGTACTGAGTCTTAAGAAAAAAACTTGAAAACTCAGGCGCTGCAATAAACTCTGGGCTGACTGTGCCGCGCAAATACTGATTAAACTGGTGAAGCTTGCCGCGTTTTCGCTCCCACCCGATCCACTTATTTTCAGCTTCGTTCCAAAGGCGCTCGCGGTGAAACAGATAAAAGCGATCTTCATTTGTTATGGTGTTAGGATAGCGTTCGTTAAGTTCTGCAATTTTCTCGCTTGCAAGGTCAATGATTGCTACGTCTTGCGGCTCGGTTTTAAAAGCTGCATCCCGGTAATCACTTAAAATTGCAAAGTACAAGTTTTCATCTGGATTCGATAAGTAGCGAGTTTCTAAAAAATCTATCATTTTAGTAACTGCTGAAAGGTTCGAAAATAGCGTTGGAATGACAACGAAAGTTTGCGCTTCAACAGGTATACCGCCATTTAAGTCAATTTTTGCAAGCACCCGCGGGGGCACGGTGCGCGTGATCAACAAATTAACCACCGCTAAACAGCTGTCTACTAGCGGAAAAAATGCGGCGAAAAAAACTAAAGCATAATCGAAAGCATCACTTCCTAGGTAATTTAAATACCACGCTAGCGGTAACGCAGCGATTGTTAGCAGCAAAAATAATGTGCCAAAGTAGAAATAGGTTGCTTGCTGATTTAGTATTCGCTGAAACAGTTCCCGATGGCGCAAGCGGTAACCGAATAATTTTTCAAGCTGGGCCACGCCGTCTTCTAGCAGATAGTAGCCCACATGGGACTTAGCTATTTCCGCCGGGTGCGCATTAAGTGATGCAGCTGCAAGTGTAACGCAAGCCTCGGCCACAGTTTGTTCCGAAATCTCAGATCGTTTAGCAATACGTTCGATGACATGTCGGTAGCGATCGCGGCTGCTAAAATCCATTTTGCTGTAAGCGCCGGCTGGGTCTTGCGCTAAAATGGGATCAATTAAATTAACGCTTTCAAAAAAATCGTCCCAGTCGATATTAGAAATCAACCGCATGCTGGTTACTATATTACCTACAGTTACTTGCGCTGACGCCTGAAATTGATGTTCTGACTGTAGGACGCTTTCAAAGGTTTTGTTTTTTTCAGATAAATGGGCATCAAGTTTATCACAGATGCAGCGAACACTAATATGTTGATCACGAAGTCTGCGTAAAAGCTGTAACGTGATCGACGAATCCGCAACCTCGGATTGTCCCAAAAATTTCGCTATGACAGACAGTTCGTCTGAAAAATTTTCGTCGTCACTTTTGCCAACTTTTTCTAGCACGCTATCAGCAAGGCGATTAGAGCTTTCAGCAATTTCATGTGTGTAAAGCACGTGCATGATGATGCGTCTTAAATTTTCAACCAAAGCAATACGAAGTACGATTGCAATAGCCCAGATTTCCCCAATAGTTAGTGGGGACTCGGTCTGAAATTCTCGAATGAAGCGCTTCAAAGTTTCGCAATCGATATGACTATCGGTGTGCGCAATTACACTTAGCGCGATAGCATAAACGCGCGGATAGTGTGCAAGCTCGCCAACACTTAGTTTGGGTAACTCGACGTAAAATTTTTCTGGAAGATCTTCTTGAATTTCGCGAATTTGGTCTTCGATGATATGAAAATTATCAATTAGCCATTCTGCTGCCGGGGGTAACGTATGACCTTTCTCTACGGACTCAGAAAATATTTTATAGGCTGCGAGCAGATTTTTTTCATTATCTGCAACTCGGGGCAATAACGACTTCCCCTCGGTTACCTTTTTTGTAATTGGAATTTGTCGTGCTAGATATTTACCAAACTGTTGTAACCGATCCGAGCTAAAAATTTGATCGCGAATGGGCTCTTCGAATGGCTGAGTTTGAATACGATCCTGCAGCTGCTGTGTTATACCCGTTATCCCGACTGTACCCATACCTGTTGCTTAGCACAGTATTGGTTGAAGGGTAAACTGAAGTGGCTTCCTTAAGGAAACTAAACGCGACGTTTTTTCTTGCAGGCACTTATCTTGCTTAGTCTTTTTACATAACAACTAATTAATTAAAGGAGAATTTATGTTTGATAGAAAATTAGATGGCGTAAAAGTTGCCATTCTTTCTGCCAGTGGATTTGAATACAGCGAGCTAACAAAGCCACGCATGGCATTGGATGAAGCTGGTGCTGAAACACGTGTTGTATCAATGAAACCTGGGCGCATTACTGGCTGGTCCGATTCCGAGTGGGGCGATAGTGTCGCAGTCGATATGACCTTAGAAGAAGCAGCAGGCTTTGATTTTGATGCACTGCTAATCCCGGGCGGAGTTATGAACCCAGATAAATTGCGCATGAATGAAGACGTCATAAAATTTGTTAAAACATTTGTCGATGCGGGTAAACCGATTGCATCGATATGCCATGGCCCACAAGTGCTTATTGAAACAGGAATGCTAGATGGCCGCACCATGACATCATGGCCGTCACTAAAGACAGATTTAAAAAATGCGGGCGCAAACTGGGTCGATCAAGAAGTTGTTTCCGACAATGGTCTAGTAACAAGCCGAAAACCAGAGGACATTCCAGCGTTCAATAAAAAAATGATCGAAGAATTTGCCGAAGGCATCCACGAAAATTCGGTAATGACGATGAAATACAAAGATAAGCAGCCCGATGCTCATAAATTTTTTCGCTAAGCTTTAGACTTCTGCTTGGCGAACAAGGCCTTTGTCCACATAGCAGAAGTTAACTTTACTTTTTTCTCTGTAGGCGATGTGATTGTAGTGATTATCACAACAATTCATCGTTCACGGAGGAACCATGGTTTCATCTTCGATTTTAAAAGCGCTTGCACTTTGCACGCTAACTTTAGGTTTTGCTATCAATTCAAACGCAGCAATGGCCATCATGGGCGATGCAGGAAAATCTGGGACAAATTTAGACAGATTAAAAGCATCAGTCATGAAAGAAAAAGTAACATCTATCATTATGCCCGGAGATAATTTGTATTCGGGAAGCTACCAATCTGTTTGGGACAATTGGAAAACCAGCGGCTTTAAATTTGACGTGGTCGCCATCGGTAATCACAATAGCGGCTATTCAAAGGAAGTTAATTATTTTAAAACACCCGGAGAATATTATTCGGTAGTCAAAGAAGGCGCCCGCTTTATAGTTTTAAATTCCGACAACACGGCAAATGTAGCAGAACAATTTAATTGGCTTAAAAAAGAATTAGCTAACGCCAAAGAAAGTTTAGTTTTTTTAGTTTATCATCATCCCACATTTACGGTGTCTAGATCACACTTTTGGTCCGAGAAGCGCGCTTTCCAGTTGCAGATGCGCGAATTTTTTAAAATAAATCACTCGCGAATTGCGGCGGTAATTCTAGGACACGATCATTTAAGCGAATTTATGGATTTTGGCCCCGTTCCAGTTATTGTTGCGGGTTCGGGTCGTGAAGTTCGAAACGAGGGAACCGTGGCGTATGACGAAGATGGATTTAGAATTCAATCTAAATATTTCGCGCCGCAAACGCAGCATTGGGGCCTGATGGAAATTCTTCCAGGCGCTAAAGAAGCTTTAGTGCACTTTGTGCGGGTCTCTGATCAGAAGCGCGTGTGCTCTGCCCGGTTAAGAAATGGTGACATGATTTTAGAGGGCGAATGCCAAAGTGCAAAGACCCACATGATCGAACCGCTGTGCGAATAGCCAAACACTTAAATCAGACGCTTAAAGGCTTTTGCAATTAGCGTCTGTTGCTATCCACTGTTTGCATATCAATTCCGTATCGTGCATGGTTTCACCATAGCGATACGAACCCTCTGAATTACCACACTGTTCATGAACAAAAACTTGAAAACCTTCAAACGGCACCGCCGGATAACAGACGCACTTTGCTACGGGAAAATCACAAGCTATTGCGGCCTGAGCCATTACACCAATTACGAAGCTGATAAATAATTTTTTTTTCATAGACCGATACCTATAAAAACAGTCGCTCCTGGTCAACGTATAAGTTTTAAAACCTTAGGCATTTTTAAGATTAAGTCTGACGCCATTAATGACAAAGCATCATGTTTGGACAGCAGCCAGTGATCTGCAATATAACCATGCGCAAACGCTCCTAAGCAGGCTGCTTTAATAGGCTTAAGCCCCTGGCTAAGTAAACCCGCTATGACACCTGTTAGCACATCACCCGTACCCGCCTTTGCTAAAGCGACATTACCAGATTGAATTTCCTGCATTGTCTTTGCCGATGCCACTAAAGTTTTATGTCCCTTCAGTAAAACAATACACCCAAATTTTTTCTGCGCAAGGCGTACAAACTTTTTACGATCCCTACGAATTTCTTCTGCGGAAATTTTTAATAGCCGCGACAATTCGCCTTCATGTGGCGTGATGATCCAATCAGCGGGTAAGTGAATTGGCTTGTGTAAAGTAGCTAACGCATTTAGGGCTTCAGCATCTAAAACGACCGCATGCAAACTTAGCTTCTGCATCTTTTTTATAAGCTGTACAATTTCTTTATAATTTTGGTATCCCGGTCCAACAGCGACCGAGCTATAACCTTCAAGCTTTGATAATTTTTTAATAACTAAAAAATCAGGGTTTTGGCACGTCGGAAATAGGCCCTGCTTATCAAAAACATAGACGTAGCCACTACCTATTCTGGCAGCTGCCTGAGCGCACAATATTGCTGCGCCCCACTGCCCGGTGGATCCAGCTACGATCAAGCATTTTCCACCCCTAGTTTTATTTTCGTGCATAAAGACACGCGGCAAATCGTTACGCGCGTGCTTTAGGGAATATTTCTTCACACTGGCCATAAATTCATGAATGCAACGACTGTGCCCCGTATAAGAAAAGGAGTTGCTTATCCCATAGTGGTCAGCTTAAGTTACATTTAGCACTAACCCGCCTTAAAAGGAGTTCCTTCGTGAAAACTTTTTTATCTTTAGTCGCTCCAAGTTTAATTATTTCAACGTTATTAATGGTCAACCCGGCCGCTGCCGAAGCGCAGTACGCGCAGGTGCAGGTAAAGGTTGAAAGGCACACAACCACCAACGGAGAAATCAACATTCGCCCCTACATTAAAAATGTTGCCCATTATAATGGTTTTCGATTGGTTGCAGTGGATGTCATTGCCGGAGCACTTGTGGATACATCAACGATGACCGTTCACATCAATAACACGCGTCAGGGTCAATTCTTACAGCTTGGACAAAATACTGTTAGCTACCGCGTATTTCCCAATACCGGTTTTTTTATGGGACAGGGTGCAGAAAACATTAAACTGCGCACGACTAGGCCGGCCTACGTTAAAAGTGTAACTCTAATTTTGACTCGCTAATTTAACACTAAATCAGATAAAAATTACTATTTCAATGCAGATATAACGTTCAGTGTCTGCGCGCGCACATTGGGATCTTTTTCTGCCGAATACGCTTCAATGATTATTCGAATAACTTCTGGGGATGTTGGCTTCAACTGGCGTAACACCATGGCAGCTGACTGTCGCACGTAGATATCAGAATCTGTACGTAAACTTGTTGCAATACTTTTTTGTATTTCAGCGTCAACTGTTGGCTGAGAATAAAAAAACCAAATCGCAGTACCACGCACAGTGGCTGACGTGGCCTCAGTGATGAGCTGTGCTATGCGCTTTTGAATAGCTAAGTCTTGAGGCTTAATGCAAACCAGGCTTGATAAAAACTCAAGCTCATTCCAACGTTCGGCTGGAATGGATGCAAAAGGAATATTAATTCTAAGCTGCAAAGAACAAAGCATATTTTTGCGCATTTCCGTAAATGGCGACCGCAGATCAATCATCTTATTCATGGCTTCAGTTACAAATGCGTTATTCACAATTTCTAAATCTTTTAATGTATTCAGAACATCAGTCTTTAAAGGTAAATAAACATCACCTTCTAACTTTAACAAGGCGAACAAATCCTTTTTCAGTTTCTCGTCTTCGGCAAATTCAGACAGTATCTTATGATCCTCGTCAGTTAGGGCTTGGGGCTTACTTTTAATTTCATGTAAAAAACTTTGAATGTGGGACAGGATTTTAATGGCGCTACTATCCTGAAAAAGGCTTTTTATATAGGTTAGCTTTTGTGTCGTGGTTTTTTTAGCACTCCGAATATAGCAATACGGTTTTTCATCTGCATCTTGCAGTTTTGGGATTAGCCCACGTGCCTGGGCAATCGTAGTTACCTTCATTGCAGTCATTAGCTTTTGATTTGTTCCAGCACCTATTTTTTTATCGTAGGCTTCAAAGTTTTGATATTCAGTAGCGCTGTCTACTAAGTATTTACTTAATAATGGCGCGATCTTTTTTCCACTAGGACCAACGGAAGTGAATCCGTAAATTCGTGGTGTCGTCGCAAATACTTGGGTCATGCTGTGTTTAAATGAATCGCCAAAGCCACTGTAGCGAAAAGAAACAATCTGGCTTGCCTGAGTTGTAGAAAAACCATCACTTAATAAAACCTGCATATACTCTTCTGGCGACCGGTGGTCTTTTTCTTTCGACGCCAATGTGTTGCACCCGAATAGGAAAACCTCGCGCGGTTGCTTTAATATGCCGTCACATTTCTGATCACACGAATTACTTTCAAGATCTTGCATTGATAGCGAGAATTTTGAACTACCAAAAAATGTTCCACCAAAATGGCCTGATATAATCAGCACATCACAGCGAATATTTTTTTGGCAGGCCTCGTTAAACCAGGACTTGCTGGCTGCATTGGCTGTAGAGGGTACAAGCTCGATCACATTCCAATTTGCAGGGGCTAAGTGCTTTTTAAATAATTCCGCTTCCTCATTAGAATTAATGGTAATGGTGCACAGGTTTTTCATCGCTGTAGCTTTTGCCAGCGACTGCAGCGGAACAAGCAAAAGAACTAAACCTAATACGGTAGATATGAATTTAGACATCAGGCAATAACCTTCAAAAATCGTTCGCGATGTAACACAGTCCAATGCGACTATTTCGCTTTTGGCAGACTGCTAGGTGTCATAGTTTAATACAGCATTACAAAAAGTGGGCCACCGGTTGCGCCAGGTCACAAGTCTGCTAAGCTTTTTCAATGGACCAAATAGATAAATCAGAAGCCGTTATCCTACCGCCCATTGAAATTCCGGCGTCAGCATTAAGTCAGGACGCTTTAAAAAATTTGATTGATTCCTTTATTCTTCGGGAAGGCACTGATTATGGGGCTCAGGAGCTTCAGCACGAAACAAAAGTTTTAAAAGTACAAAAACTGCTTGAAACGGGACGGATAAAAATTGCTTACGACCCAAACACAGAAAGCGTTACCATTTTGACCGAAAGCGAATGGCATACCCATTTAAAAAACTTGCCGCAATGAATTTGAAAAAGCAAATTGTGCTTGTTGGTGGCGGGCATGCAAACATTCAAGTGTTACATAGCTTGGCGCGCTTAAATGCTGATTCCACATCAGTTACTCTTATTTCTGACGTCGTCAAATCACCCTATTCAGGAATGATTCCATCGTACATGGCTGGCGTCTACACGGAGGCTCAGCTGCAATTTGACTTACAAGAAATATGTAAGCGCTTTCAGTTTAAATTTGTGCACGCAGCGGCTCAGTCAATACATGCAGATGATAACTATGTCCAGACTGCCGATGGCAACCAGTTTAAATATGATATTTGTTCAGTAAATTTAGGAATTAGGCCTGCAGAAATTTTAACTGATACGCACGCTGGTAACAACGTCATTTACCTTAAACCCATTTCGCAGTTTATAAATCTTTGGCAAAAAATGGTAACCGCAGACGTACAGAAAATAATGATTATTGGCGGCGGAGCCGGCGCGTTCGAAGTTGCGATTGCCTGTCGACGCCGATTTTCAAAAGCTGATATTGTAATGATTGCTGGCCAACACGGATTGTTAGCCTCTGATAGTGAAAAACTAAAAGCTGCTGCTAAATTTAGACTGCGTAAACAAAAAATAAACCTTATTGAGAACAGTAAAGTGGAAAAAATTTATGCGGATCAGGTGCAACTTTCAGACAAAACCAAATTGCCACGGCAGTTCTGTTTAGTTGCCACATCGGCGCAGGTTGGCCCCATTTTTCGAAACTCAAATCTTCCCACTAATGTGCAGGGCTTTGTTCGCATCGACGACGAATTACGCATCCATGGTTATAAAAATATTTTTGCCGCAGGCGATTGTTGTGATTTTGCAGCTGCAGCGTTACCGAAGGCTGGCGTATTTGCCGTCCGCCAAGGCCCTGTCCTGTTTAATAATATAAAAGCAGTGTTAGCAGGAAAGACACGTTTAAAAAAATATAAACCGCAAAAAGATTTTTTAAAAATTATGGTAAGTGGTCATAATCATGCCATTGCAAATTACAAAAACTTTTATCTTAAAGGCTGGCTTTCCTGGAAATTAAAAGATCATATTGACCGACGTTTTATGCGCCGATTTCAATAGTGGAATACGAACGACTAGTGTCTTAGTCGCTCTTCAGGTTCGACACCAGCGGCAACAAACTTTGTAATTTGATTTTCTAAATCTTTTTCGATTTTTTTCGACTCGGTGACGTCTTGAATGACAACGACTGCGCCAACGGTTTTGCCGTCCAGACCGAAAAGTGGCGAAGCCGAACCGTAAATAATTTTTTCTAGTC
>JANPNP010000256.1:0-1944 GCA_031427535.1 Bdellovibrionales bacterium
CTGCGTACTTGTTCCCATTTGCATCATCGGATTTGCTGCTAAATAACTAAACTTATCCAAGCTTAGTGAAAACATCACACTTAACAACGTCGTCATAAGAAAGGCGATGAAATAAAACAAAGGGCTAACAAAAAAACCGGCTAGCTCTTTTTTATAAATTACAAATGTACTTTTCATGTCACGTGTCCTGTCAAGTTTTTTTTCCATACGTTAATTTCAAAAATACATCTTCCAAGTTAGCCCTTGAAGGCACAAGCTCCATTAGCCCAGCGCCCGAGCGGATCACTTCACCAGCAATTTTTTCAATCAGTTCATCCTGCTCTAATAACTGAATTTTAAAATGCAGCTCGGAAATTTTTTCGACCGCCACAACGCCGTCCAGTTTTTGTAAAATTTCTTTTAAGCCACGTGCGGCACGCGTCTTCACATGCACAAATAAAGACCCTTGATTCATTTTTTCTAAATGTTCTATTTTATCTTGCGCAACAATTTTTCCTTGGTGAATAATAATAACCTTATTGCAGGTAGCTTGCACTTCCGGAAGTATGTGCGTCGACAAAATAATTGTGTGTTCGCCTTGAAGCTCTTTGATTAAATCACGAATTTCCGCAACTTGTTTTGGATCTAGCCCTACGGTCGGTTCATCCAAAACCAACACTTCAGGGTCTGAAACTAAGGCTTGTGCAATACCTACCCGCTGCTTAAAACCTTTTGATAAGTTCTGTATCAGCCGATCTTTGACGGTCAACAGCTGAGTTTTATTTAAAGCGCGCTCGACCAACGAGTTAATTTTTTTCGCATCCACATGTTTTAATTTTGCGACGTAACGTAAGTAGTCAATAACTTTCATATCTGTGTACAGCGGCGGTGTTTCCGGCAGGTAGCCAATTCGTTTTTTAACTTCTAGTGGGTTTTCAAATACATCAAAGCCACAGACTTTGGCTTCACCAGAACTTGGCGCCATAAATCCTGTAATAATTTTCATGGTCGTCGATTTACCAGCGCCGTTGGGGCCCAGAAAGCCCACCACGTCACCTCTTTCGATTTTAAAACTAAGATCTTTAATGGCTTGGCGGTCGCCATAATTTTTACACAGCTGATGGACTTCAATCATACGATGATTCTCCGTATTTATTCTGCAGTCTCATCCTATTTAGTTTCTACAACGCAATCAAGAGTTCACGGCCCTCGTGATACGTGACGCGCCCCAACTTATCGCCTTTTATCGGGCGCACATGACGGCACTCGACATAAACGACGGCGTACTTTGTACCGCTTAATTTATCTTTGAAGTTTTCTTTCACTAGCCATTCGCTGACTAAGCGTAAATCGGTCTGTGGTATTGACTGCCCCTTTTGCAAGTGCATAATGGCATGCGCACTTGGATAATCTTTTAGATGTATCCACATATCCCAAGCTTTTGCTTTTCTAAGCAGATCTAAATTATCCTTGGCCGATTTTCCCATATAACAAATAATGCCTGAAGGCTCTAACACCATTTTTCGAAAACGGCCCTGAACAGTGCGCGCTGTTTTGATGCTTTTTTGCTGCCGTTGGTTGGCGCTGATCAGTTGGGCCGCGAAGACGTTTTCTGAAAGGTCTGCTAAGTTTAAGATTTCAGACTGAATTTGCGCTAGTCTTTTTTGTGCACCAACGACCTTAACCTTAGCAGCTTTGGCCTTTGCAAAACAATTTTGAATATTTTTTGAAACGCTAATTTCAAAATTTAAATGCTGGTGCCACTCATTTTTTAGCTGGTTAGTGCCATACGTTTTCAGATGTTGACCAATTTCCATCCAGGGAAATTCTAAGAAATCTTTCACTTGCGATTCAATTGCTGTTAGTGCATTTTGCTTTTTTCGAAGGTCTTTTTGCTTTTGCGCTTTCCACTTTTCATAGGGGTTTTGGCCAGGCTTTGCCGTTGCCACCTTTTTACCGACCCCG
>JANPNP010000257.1:0-7045 GCA_031427535.1 Bdellovibrionales bacterium
ATTTTTTTATCGCCTGTATAACGAGACAGTAGCGCAGAAAGCTCGGTCGTCGCACATTCAATATTTTCTTTACATTTTTCGCCGACGTCTTCCATTTTTTCAGCGAAACGTTCGTTACGCTCAGTTTTTTCTTCTAATTTCTTGGCACGTTTATCATCTTCTTTTTCTTTTTTTGCTAATTCCTTTGCTTCTTTAGCATCTTTCTTAGCTTCAGCAAGACGTTCGCGCTTATCTTTTGCAGTTTCTATAACGGCAACTTCTACTTCGACCTTCTCTTCTTTGTCTTCTTTCGCTTGTCGTTCTTTCATAATTTTCATAACTGCAGCTACTGTTTCATCAAGCACAGCTGTTTTATCAGATGCTGTATTGCATCCGCCTTCGCATGGTTCTGCTAACGGCGATACAGCTTCAGTCTTAGTCACAACCGCTGCGGCTGCAGCTACGACAGGTTTATTGGTCTCAGCATTTTTTACGTCCGCCACTGCTTTATTTGGCGTTGCTGAAATTTTTCTAGCTAAAACGTCAGCTTTGGCTTTAGCGCTTTTAGCCTGCGCCAGTTTCTTATTTTTTTCTTCAGTGTTTTTCGATAATGCTGCTTCAGCCATACGAGTGGCTTCGTACCGTTTGTATAATTCATAAATTTTCATGTCATCCGAAATATCTTTTTCGGATTTTCTTCTTTCAAGTTCCTTAGCTTCGAATGCAGACTCTGCTTTCTTTAAAGTATTTTTTTCTGTTGAAGCTGCAAGGGCATCATGCAATTTTTTATCTAACAACGCAGATTCTTGCTGCGTTGGTGGCCCGTTAGAAGAAAGTTCAATACTGTTAAAGTCATTTGATGAAACTTGAAAGTAACTTTGACTACCTAATGCCATAAGTAGTGCGGCACATAGTAACCACTGTCTTTTTGTTCCGTTTGCGTGTTTCATAAATCCTCCGTTAGTATTGACCGTCCCGATCAAATTTATATTCACCCAATATACAAAGCGAAGACCAAGCCACTGTCTGGTTTTGGTTCACACTATGTAAGTTACTGAAAATATTAACGAATCGCGTGATAGAAAAGCGTTTCAATGTAAAACGCGCGACTAACTTGTAGTGTCCCAGAAGTGGAAACCGTTAAGTGTTAGTTATTCCAATAGTTTGCGACAGTAAAATACGAAGTTCGCAAAAACGTCAAAACTGACATTTTTTTGAATTTGCTTGTCTTGTTTTGAAACTCTTTTATTCTACGGCCATGAAATTAGTCTATTCCCCAGCACCGAAGCCAGCAGATGTCGAAGCTTCACAGTGGATGGACTGGACATGGCAACTGCGAAATTCATTGAAATCGCAAGCCCAATTTGAAACTTATTTCAAGTTAACATCGGCCGAAAAAGCAGCTTTCCAAGCTAAAGCAAACGATGTGCAAGTATTTAATGTGCGCGCAACTCCGTACTACGCAAGCCTTGCGGCGGAAAGATCTGAATTAGATCCCATCCGCAGAATTGTGGTGCCCCATGAAAAAGAGTTATTTGATCCTAAACAAGCGCAGCTGGATCCACTAGGCGAAAAAAAAACTGCAAATAATCCGGTGCCGCGAATTATTCATCGGTATTCTGACCGCGTTCTTTTTTTAATCACAGATATTTGCAGTGTGTATTGCCGGTACTGCACCCGAAAGCATTTCACTGGCACGGACCAAGCCTTCATTAAAAATTCAGAATACGAAAATGCAATTAATTATATAAAAAAAACACCGGGCCTTCGCGAAGTCATTTTATCGGGCGGTGACCCGCTGACTGTGTCTGACGAGCAGTTGGACCGTGTGCTAACAGACCTTAGAAAAATCGAACATATTGAAATTATCCGCATTGGAACGCGAATGCCGGTGGTGGCGCCGATGCGAATAACTACAAATTTAGTTAAAATTATACAGAAAGCTAAGCCGGTATTTTTGATGACCCACTTCAATCATCCCCGGGAACTTACAGCAGAAGCTGCGCAGGCTGTTGAAAACTTTGTGGATCATGGTATTCCAGTCATGAACCAAATGGTTTTATTAAACGGAGTGAATAATCATCCTGCAATTGTTCAGGCCCTGTCCCGTAGACTTTTGTATCTGCGCGCAAAACCTTACTATATGTTTCAGTGTGATCCGTCGATTGGAACAGATTATTTGCGTACAACCATCGAAGATTCGTTGCAGATACAAAAAGAATTGTGGGGGCACTTATCAGGCCTTGCAATGCCTACGTTCGCGTTAGATATCCCTGATGGCGGCGGAAAAGTTTATTATGCCCCGCAATTTGAAAAAACAGTAACGACCGCTGGTCGGCAATATGTTGGCTGGGATGGGGTTGAGGCCGAATATATCAACCCGGTTGCAGCTGAAATTATAAAGCCACTCGATTTTGAAATGTATCAGGACGAGTGGCTACAATTAAAAACATCTAAACGAAATTAAAATACGTCCGTATTTAAAGAAATATTCAGGAACTGAATTGTTAATTCTGGATCAACATCGCTAATCTTACGAATTGAAATAAAGGGTTTGTAGTTAACATGTTCCCAAATTTTAAAACGTTTACCAGCTGCGATATACAGGCCTAATTCATTTTTATTTTCTAAATTACCGTTGCTAGAAATTTTTTGAATGGGATAAATTCCTAATCCGCCTTTAACAAAAAAAGAACTAGCATAAACTTGGTCAAAATTATAAGTGCCAGTTGCTGCAAGCGTGAATCGGGTTTCTGAATCAAATGATCGAATTCCAAGGTCACTGCCCAATTGAAACGGCGACTGAAAATCATAGCTGTAAGAAGCAAACAGAGCTACATCCGTAATCGATTTCGAACCTAACTTATAGGATTTAAAATAGCCTTCAGAAAGATTAAGGTCGAATTCATGCAAGAAGCTGCTGCCCCAGCCAGTTGCCACAGGTTGGTAGCCGGGTGCAACCAATTTTCTAGCTTGTGCATTCACCGCGGTGGCTACGACAGTTGAAATTAATAACGTTAATAAAGCTTTCATAAGTACTCCTTGTTGTAAAAGTTTAAATTTTTTCTAGACGTGCATATTTAGCAACGAACTTTTTAATTGTGTTATCTTGGAACAAGACACTGATTTTTAAATCATCGCCCATTCCTTCAGTACCAAAAATAGAACCTACACCAAATGTAGGATGGCGTACACGTTGGCCCTTGTCATAGCCTGAAGATTTGGTCACTTGCCGCTCAACTTGTGAATACTCATCGTAATCACTTCGCTGATCCACCTCATCGAAGGATTTCCTAGCGCTGTACTTGTTAGCAAAGCTTGATGGTGCCATCTGGGGCGACGCACTAGAAAAAATTGTAAGCTCTTTAGGAATTTCTTTTAAGAACCGTGACGGTGGGTTCATTTGCTCTTGGCCCCACACGCGGCGCATTTTAGTGTGGGTCAGCCAAAGTTTTTCTCGGGCCCGCGTAATTCCCACGTAAGCCAAGCGGCGCTCTTCTTCTAAGTCATCAGCGTTTTCTTCGTCACCGCGGCTTGAAGGGAATAAATTTTCTTCGCAACCAATTATAAATACGAAGGGATATTCTAAGCCTTTTGAAATATGCATAGTCATCATTGTGATCGCCGAAGTATTCTTGCTGTCTGCTTCGTCAAGCCCCGTTGTTAACGTCATTTCTTCAAGGTAATTCGATAGCGTTGCATCTTCGCCGCGTTCTTTTTCAAACTGGTCAATTGCATTATCTAGTTCTTCTAAGTTGTCTAAGCGTGCTTCAGCTTCTGGCGTATCTTCTTTTTTTAACATCTGCACGTATTCTGTTTTTTCTAAGACAATCGAATAGAACTCGGAAAGCCTGTACGCATTTTGTTGGTTGTGCAAATCTTCAATTAGGTCAACAAATCGGCGCAGCTTTCCAGTTGTTCCGCCATTAAAATGCTTTTCATCAATTAATGCCTTCGTCGCTGCCAATACTGATATTTTTCGTTGGCTAGCTGTTGATTCGAGCTGTTCAACTGTCGTTTTACCTAAACCCCGAGCGGGCACATTAATAATTCGCTTCAAAGCAATATTGTCGTTAAAATTTACGGATAAGCGCATATAAGCCAAAACATCTTTAATTTCGGCCCGTTCGTAGAAGCGTATGCCGCCAATTAATCGGTAAGGCAGTGCTAATGTTCGCAATTGCTCTTCAAGGACCCGCGACTGTGCATTGGTGCGATAGAAGATAGCGTAATCATTTAATTCATTATGCCCCGATGATATCAAATTCTGAATCGTTTTAGCCACGAAACGGGCTTCATCGTATTCGTTTCGCTCTTCGCGAATTTGTATAAGATCGCCATCAGGGTTACTTGTAAAAAGAGTTTTTTCTTTCCGCTGGGTGTTGTTACTAATCAATTTCGTAGCTGCTGTAACAATTGTGCCAGTGGAGCGGTAATTTTCCTCAAGCTTTATGATGACTGCATCTTTAAAGTCTTTTTCAAAATCCAAAATATTTGAAATGTCGGCACCGCGCCACGAATAGATAGATTGATCTTCGTCGCCGACAACACAAAGATTTCGGTGAGCTTTGGCTAGTTGCTGAACCAATAAATATTGAATGTGATTAGTATCTTGATACTCGTCGACCATAATATATTTAAATTTTTCCTGGTACTGTGAAAGTAAATCAGGATACATGTGAAACAGTTCATGAGTTTTCAAAAGTAAATCATCGAAATCAAGGGCATTTGCACGCTTCATTTCTTCTTCGTAGCGTTCATACACATCTAAAGATTTCGGATCCAGTTTAACCGCATCGCTTTTTCCGGATCGTAAGTGCTCGGGGGAAAGGCCAAGCATCTTCGCGTTACTAATGCGCGACTGAAAATTTTTGGGCGGAAAAATTTTATCGCTAATATTAAGATTCGTCATGACCCGTTTGATTTGTGCTAACTGATCGCCAGAGTCATAAATAGTGAACGGCTTTTTGTAATGCAAAAGATCGATATGTTTTCGTAAAATGCGCACGCAGAACGAGTGAAATGTATTGATCCAAAGGTCGCGGGTAACAGGTACGCCAAGTTCGCTCAAAATTTTAAAACTGCGATGTTCCATTTCCTTCGCAGCTTTGTTGGTGAACGTGACACACAAAACTTCATCAGGTGCAGCTGCACCATGCGCAATTAAATTTGCCATTCGACTGATAAGCACACGCGTTTTTCCACTGCCGGCACCTGCTAAAATTAATACAGGACCGTCTAAAGTTTGGACGGCTTTTTTCTGCGCGGGATTTAGGTTTCGTGTAATGCTTTCAAGTAGGTCCATAGGTACATGATAAATACCCATAAAAATTGAGATTTTCGACGAAATAGTCTAAATATAACGCTTATCGCTATTAGTTCATCGGGGGACTTTTGATTGAGCTGCCATCTAGAATAATTATTTTACTGCTTTTGTGTCTGGTGTTTGCTGGATGCTCAAAAAAGTCTGACGTCGATGAAGCACACGGCACCGTCAGTGTGCAGATTCCAGCCCAAGAAAATGCAGATACGTACCGCATGGTAACTGTTGATTTAATTGAAATTTCAAATTTAAAGGAAGTCGCTGGCAAGTTTGCTCGTTTTTTCTATAGCCCTGGTGCATCTGACAGCCAATTAATCGGGGGAGCGCCTCGCGCGAAGTTTATAAAATCAGGTTCTGTATTTATTCCTACCGATTTCGTATCTGCGCAGATGGCTACAATTTACTTTCACATGCAAAACTTAGCTGAACTTGATCAACAGATCGGCGCCGGAAAAGTTAATTCATGGCCGCGCTTTGTAGGGCTTGAAACTTTAATGGTTGAAAACGGAGTGCAACGAAAAAACAGTGCCTTTTACGATGGAATAACGGATGCCATGATGTTTGCACCGTTTACAGCAACAGATCTACCAATATCTGTAAATGCAGGAATAATTGCTCACGAGCATTTCCATTCATTATTCTTTAAGTTGGTAATAAAAACCGCTCTAGTAAATAATAAAATTACGACTGGAATTATTTCGGCCCATGAAACCAACTTTGAATTAGAAACCAAAAGAAAAATGACTGTCCCACGTATCACTTCAGAAAAAAAAGAGAAAGCACAGCTTTTTAATGAAGTTTATTTGCGCGGACTAAACGAAGGACTTGCAGATTTTTGGGGCTGGATATACACCGATGATCCAAATTTTATGAAGTGGTCGTTACCGGATTATATTAAAGCAAGGACCCTGTCATTAGCAGCTGCTGAAACCGGTGAATATCAAACCAATGAAACCATTGAACGCAATGTTGATCGGGCTATAAGTATGGGCGACAAGCCGCGATTGGCCTTAGTTGATGATGCCTATACCATTGGAACGCCTCATGCGCGCTTTCTTAAACAGTGGACAGCTTTACGAATGGAAAATGAAACGCTAACAGTTGCTGAAGTAAAAAAATTGGTTGCTACGGATATTATTAATTATCTTGAAACATTAGCACAAAAAGTAAAAAGTTTAAAAGATGGTGAAATGTTAAACGCTGCTGATCTTTTTGAAAATTTCATTGAGAAGCAAATGGAACGAAAAAAATTAAGTAGTGATGCTTGTGATTTTGCTATTGAATATTTAAATTTTGAAAAAAACAGCGATGTGCGAATTAAGTGTGAAACAAAAGATGGCTTCAGCATAGTTGTTAAACCATGAAAATTGCGTTAGCGCTTGTCACAACTGTAGCGTCTTTGCAATGTTTTGCAAGTCAGTACTTTGATATATTACCGCTGCAGCTGCAGTTAAGGTATGAGGACAGCGCTAACCAGGCAATCGAAGTTATCCAATACCGTACGTTAGGGATTGCTATTCAGTCCAGTGTGTATCGCCTGGGGTTCGAGTACAGCCGCAACGAAAGCGAAACCGGTAATAGCAGCCTTAGTGTGCGCACAGACTTAAAAGAATACGCGCTAACTGCAAGCTACAGACTGCTTCAATTTGCCGTACCAGAAAAACACCGCAGTTTGGATTTTCTTTTTGGCGGTGTAATTGGCACAACGCAAACCGAAGTGTACACGCAGCTACTTAACAATCC
>JANPNP010000258.1:0-2968 GCA_031427535.1 Bdellovibrionales bacterium
CTTTTCGTTAAGGCGCTTTCGCACAGCGCTTTTTTTGGGTTTTGTAGCCACCCGCTTTTTAGGATCTACCAAAGCTAATCCAATCATTTCACAAAGTACTTTGTAGGCACGATCCTTATTACTTTTTTGATCGCGTTGATCTTCGATTCGAACAAGTATTTCGTCTTCCTGAACCAACCGGTGCGCTAAGCGTTTTAAAACTTTTTCTTTTTGTAGATCTGATAAAGATGATCCAGAAACCGAGTATCTAATCTGTACTGCGGAATTGGTGCGATTGACATGCTGGCCACCAGCTCCGGATGAGCGTGTTGAGGTCCATTCAATTTCAGTCCATGGTATCACTATTTTCATAACTATTTAATGGTGATAGTATTCGATCAAAAAAACAAGCACCGACAATAGAATTAAACTGATGCCGGATACTAACTTTTCGTTGTCTTCAAGCCAGTTCATTTTAAATTTAGTTGAACTTTTGATCGATAGCCAGGTAAGTAGCAACATCGCTGACAACGTTCCAATGGCTAAAACAATGCTAAGTAAAACAAACCCTGGCCAACCGACGTGGACTGCAGATAAATAAACTGGCAAAAAACTTTCACATGGCGAAAATGTTAGTAATGACAGTAAGCTTAAGATAGCCCAACCATCTTGATTTGTTTTTTGAATCTCTTCAAAATGGTGATGTTGATGAGTGTGGTCGCAGTGCGAGTGTTTGTGCCCACGAAAGTGCTGCGTAATCTGGTAAATTCCAAAAAATCCGATCGATGCACATGCCAGCGCTAAAAAATAGGGCTGGTATTTTTCAAAAAATTCTAAGCCCAAGTAAAAAATGACGGCGCCTAACACTGTCGTCATGATCACGTGCCCAAGGCCCGCGATCAGCAAAATGGACTGAGTTTTCTTCCAGCTCCAGCGCTGCGTTCTAGACGCAATCACGAAAGGCAGCCAGTGGGTCGGAATTGCAGCGTGAAAGCTAGCTATCATAAGTCCTGTAAGTAAAATGGGTAAAATACTGAAATGATTCATCAAACAAAGAATAAATCACTATCGCTATTAAAAGCAAGAAAGCTTGAACCTAAACCGCAAACCTGTTAGATTTCCCAATACCACACAATCGTCCTTTAGCGCAGTTGGTAGCGCATTTCCATGACATGGAAGGGGTCGTAGGTTCGAGTCCTACAAGGACGACCAATTTTGTCACAAATCGATACTTAGTACATCATCCCAATCCTTTTTAAGATGAACCGGCTTCGGTTTTTGCGGGGCACACACCACCCTTGTAGCAAAAGAATACACTATCAAATTTATCCTAAATATTATCGGCAGAATGCCGATCTAGAATGCCGCGACGTTCTCGTAGTTTAATATCGATTTCGATCTTTATACTTTCATCTGCAGTTCTTCTTTTAACTTTTCAGAACTGCGCAAAAGTTAAATTTAGCTCCGTGGAAACCGTTGCCTTAAGTGCTTCACTACAAAATTCATAGTGTGCTAATAATCCTGAATCTAAGGAATGTGTCACAGTGCCTGCACCAACGTGTACTTTTAACGGCCAATCTTTTGAGGAGGGTGCACAAATTACCGCTTTTGCTGACTCAACTGTTGGATTCGGAAAAATCTGTAATGTTGAAGAGCGCTTGTGCGCAAAGGGTTCCTTTTCCGGATCTTTTGCCTATGCTGATTGCGCTGTGGGGTTACCTGCTTCATGTTTATTCGAAAGCCACACAATTCCTAATGGCCAAACTATATCTAGTGGCCAATCCGTAACAGCACTTTTGAACCCAAGCCCTGCTTACGGCGAAGCCTGCGTGTCGCAAACACGTCTTTGCACTGACGGCAGCTTATCAGGTACGAACACGCAAAGCTCGTGCTTCACTCAATCCGCGCCCGTGGCAAGTTGTACGGTTTCTGTTGATAAAACGAATTTCAGCACAACGGAATACATGACATTTACAATAACGTCGAAGGAAGCCTCAAACGTGCAAAAGAACTGTTGGGATTCGTGGCATGAGATGCCTTTGAATGGCACTAAAACTTACGATCCGTACACATGGTCAGGAAAGTACACATGTCGCTTCAGAGCAATCAACAAGCACACTTTCCAGCCCGTCGATTGTAACCCAACAGCAGTCTACTTAGATGTTTGGTAAAAGGTGCGCCATTAAAGGTTACGCTGATAAATTATAGATGCGTAACCAGCTGTTTGGCCAGTAGTTGCGGATCTTAACACCCTCGCCCGCAACTCATTCTCAGCATCTAAGCTGTAATTTACAGTCGCCGATACCTCCTCACGGTTCTCATTAACGCTCCAGCTTTTCCCATTTACTAAGTCCTTGTACGTAATCCAGCTTTTTATGTGGCTGCTCCACTCGCTGACGACGCCAAGTTCTAGCACAGCATAAAAACTATCATTGTTTTGATACGGGTTTTTTTCAGCAACTACCGGATTAAAAAAAAAGTATCCGATATGTAAATTTTCTTCTGATCGCACTGAGTACCCTACCCCTGCCTGCGCAAAAGCCCCCAGTGAGCGATCAAATCCTAATACCGTGCGCCAACTTGGTTTTATTTCAAAGCTAGTCAGCGGAAAGAATGAAATGATATCCGCTATTAAAAACGACTGCAGTCGAAATGCCTCTTGGTCTTTTAATAAATGTAAATCTAAAAAATTTAAATGGCTCCAGCGCTCATACCCCGCAGAGGGGCTAAGTAAATCATGGTAACCAGCTTTAACTGCAAGTTCATAACCGCCGTCATTATTAACCCCAACCGAAATGGCACGGTTCGGATGCCCCTGCCGCGGTGAGGACGGCCTTTCTACGGGCACCGGCAGCGCCAAACCATGCGACCAGACCTTGGTTCTGATAGAGTATACGCACCGCGCGGGAAAACTTCCAGCCGCTAAAGCCGTCGGCACGCACGAAGCGATGCTCCAGCTCAAAAAGACCTATGCGTGCAATCGCGTCGT
>JANPNP010000259.1:0-2071 GCA_031427535.1 Bdellovibrionales bacterium
TGATGGGTGCGCAAGAAAGTTCACGCATTGTTTTTGCCATACCTAGACACGAGATGGTTATTATTGGGACCACTGACACCGATTTTAATGGTGACCCCGAACTGGCAAAAGTAACACCAGAAGATGTTCGCTATTTACTGCAAATAACGAACGAATATTTTCCAGGAGCTAAGCTTACGGAAAAAGATATTTTATCCAGCTACGTCGGAGTGCGCCCGTTGGTTCATGATGGTTCAGCGACTGAAGGAAAAACTAGCCGCGAACACACCATAATTTCTGACCCCCGTGGTTTTACTTTTGTAGCCGGCGGAAAATACACCACCTACAGATTAATGTCAGAGCAGATAGTTGATCTTATTGTGAAAAAATGGCCGATCGAAAAAAAATCTAACTTAAAAAGGTGTGCTACTAATCAGCCATTAAACGAGTACACAACCGCTGAATCCTACCACTCGGCAAAAATCAAGGTCGATAAAGATGACTGCCGGGCACAATGGCTTACAGAACGTTACGGCGAAGAAGCTTTTACAATCCTTAAATCGTTTGGTGACCACAAATCCATTTGGCAGCTTGAGGCCTATCAGGCAATTTACAAAACCATGTGTTTAAATCTGATCGATTTTTACACGCGGCGTGTGCCGTTAATGCTAGCCTACAAAGACCACGGCTTAAGCCTAATCGATGAAATTTCTGATGTATTCAAAACAGAATTAAACTGGAGCGCTGAAGAAGTGGCTGGAAAAATTCAGGAACTACATGATTACATTTCGAAAGAACTAGCTTGGCGCAAAAATTTTTAATTCTGAATCTTTGAATCTTAAGTCTGAATTTAACCATTCTAAAACACGCCGTGGGTTCTGAATAAACCTCATCTTATCGGCAATTAAACAATGACTAGAATTTTTCCCTAGCAATATCTGCAACGAGCTATACGGGTAGTGTTCCGCTTTCTGACATAGGCCTGCCTGCACCGGGTTGTTGTAAATATATTTATAGGCATTTAAATACTGGGCTAAATTTGTCACAGGTTCGCAATGCACACCGTGATCTAAGTCACTTGAAAGTTGACTACCGATTTCATCACAGAAGAAGTTTTCATTATTAACGGCCACACCGATTAGCAAATGAAAATGCGTGTCCATCATAACTAGTGCCTGCAACTCAATGGAATAAAGTAAGGCACTTTTATGAAGGCTTCGCTGCAAGTAGGACCAATCCAGCGTTTTAAAATATCCGGTAGTTTTAAATGGAACATTTAAATGAAAAAAAGTTGTCGATTTTTTAAATGCACTGGGTTTCATGCAAAAGACCCACAGCAAAAAAAAGCCCCGGTCACATTGAAGTTTACGGGGCCTAGTACATGTCTTAAGTCGACTGTCGGACGCTTAGACCATTGATTTTGTTAAATCACGTACTTTTTTTGAAGCAAAGTTTTCAGATACAAATGTCCAATTGATCTGACCCCAAAAAGTTTCTAAGTACTTTTGGCGCGCATTACGGTAATCGACGTAATAGGCGTGCTCCCAGACATCGGCCACCACCATCAACGGAATGGGACCGTTACCAGTAAAGGGCACAGCAGCATTTGAAGTGGAAACCAGCGACAATTTACCAGCTGCATCAGCACATAGCCAGATCCAGCCCGAACCAAATGTTTTCATGCCGCCATCAACAAACTTAGCTTTCAGTTCGTCCATACTGCCAAAATCACGCTTGATTGCAGCCGTTAACTCAGGCGAGAAAGTTCCACCTTTTGCAGCTGGCTGCATGTTGAACCAGTAAAATGTGTGATTCCACGTTTGAGCCGCATTATTAAAAACGCCACCAGATGATGACAGCACGATTTCTTCTAGCGATTTTCCTTTTAACGAAGCATCGGTTTCTAGAAATTTATTTAAGTTATCGATGTAAGCTTTGTGATGCTTATCGTAGTGAAAGTTTAATTGCTCTTCATTAAAAAGCGGGGTCATTTCAGTTTTTGCGAAAGGTAACTGTGGAAGTTTAAACATAGTGTCTCCTGGTTAGTTGTTTAACATTTTTTTCACGAACGTCGGTAAAGTAAATGCCGAAC